>DASZUZ010000582.1:0-4281 GCA_035547415.1 Bryobacteraceae bacterium
ATCTCGGACGTCGAGAAATCGATCATTTCGTTCGTGCGCTACGCGGAGAAACGATCGGAATACGTGATCTTCGTGTGCAACTTCACTCCCACGCCGCGTGAAGCGTATTCGATCGGCGTGCCGGAGCGCGGTTACTATCGCGAAATTCTCAATTCCGACGCCGACATCTTTGGCGGCAGCAACATGGGAAACGGCGGGGGCGTGATGGCGGAGGCGATCCCGCACCATCATCGTCCCTGCAGGATTTCGATCACCATCCCGCCGCTCGCCGTGCTCGCTTTCAAGAGGCAGCCGGATTAGATGGCATCCCGCTACGATGCCATTGTCATCGGCGGCGGCCACAACGGCCTGGTCACGGCCGCGTACCTTGCCCGCGCAGGCAGGAAAGTTGTCGTGCTGGAGCGCCGCGAGATGCTCGGCGGCTGCGCGGTAACGGAAGAACTCTGGCCCGGTTATCGCGTCTCCACGGGCGCGTATCTCGTCAGCCTTCTGCAGGACCGCATTATTCGCGAACTCGAACTCGAACGCTTCGGGTATCGCGTGATGCCCAAGGATCCGGCGTTCTTCTCTGTGTATCCGGACGGACGCCATCTGTTCTTCTGGCAGGACGAAAGGAAGACCCACGCGGAAATCGCGAAGTTTTCGGAGCGTGACGCCATTGCCTTTCCGAAGTACGAAGCGTACCTCGAACGCCTGGCCGCGGTTGTCGAATCGCTCCTCCTTGTCACGCCGCCTGAGCTTCCGCCACGCAAACCCGCGGATTTCGTCGAATACGTGAAGTTGCTGGCCCGCTTCCGCCGCCTCGGCCCCCGTGAGATCGCCGGCCTCGTCAAAATCTTCACGCAGAGCGCGGCTGATCTTCTCGATGAATGGTTCGAGTCGCCGGAGATCAAGGTCACTCTGGCGACCGATGGCGTGATCGGCGCGAACGGCGGTCCCCGCTCGGCCGGAACCGCCTACATCCTGATGCATCACTGCATGGGAGGCGTCGCCGGCAAGCGCGGGCTGTGGGGCTTTGTGAAAGGCGGTATGGGCGCGGTTTCCGAAGCCATCGCTGCCTCGGCGCGCAGTCGCGGCGCGGAGATCCGCACCAACGCGCCGGTGCGGCAGGTGCTGGTTCGAAACGGCCGCGCGTCCGGCGTTGTTCTCGAAAACGGCGACGAACTGGATGCGCCCGTTGTGGCGTCGAATCTCGATCCGAAGCTGACTTTTCTGAAACTCGTCGAGCCCGCCTGCCTCAACCCGGAGTTTCGCGCCTCCATTCAGCACTTTCGGGTGGAAGGTACGTCGCTCAAGATGAATCTGGCGCTCGACGGTTTGCCCGACTTCACCGCTCTGCCGGGCGCACCGGGGCCGCAGCACGGCGCGACCATGCACATCTGCCCTTCGATCGACTACGTGGAACGAGCCTGGGATGACGCGAAATACGGACGTCCGTCGCAAAATCCGCTGCTCGAGATGACTTGCCCGACCATCTACGATCCCTCGCTCGCGCCCGAAGGCCGCCACATCATGGGAATCTTTCTGCAATACGCCCCGTATACGCTGCGCGATGCGAACTGGGACGATCTGCGCGAGCCGTACGGCAATCGCGTGCTCGATGTCATCTCGGAATATGCGCCGAATCTCCGGGGCATCGTGCGCGAGCGCCAGGTCCTTAGTCCGCTCGATCTGGAACGCCGCTTCGGTATTTCGGGCGGCAACATCTTTCATGGCGAGATGAGTCTCGATCAGATGTTCGTCCTGCGCCCCGTCGCCGGATGGGCGCGCTATCGCACGCCGGTACCGGGCCTGTATCTCTGCGGTTCCGGCGCGCATCCCGGCGGCGGCGTGATGGGCGCCCCGGGGCATAACGCCGCGCGGGAGATTCTGAAGGCGTCCTGAACACCCCGATCAAATCCATTCATCTTTGAATGCGGGTTCGACGCTGCGTTCGCTTTGAACCGGCATTCCGAAGATCGCGTAATGCGACATTTCGCTTTCATTAAAATGACGAAACCTCCGATCCACCACTTGTAAACTGGAGTCAATAGAGGAGGTTTCGTTGAAATTATCAGCCGTTTCGCTCCGGCTGACGCTCGCTGCTGTTCTGGCAGTCGGGTGTCTGTGGGGGCAGGACATATCGGGGACCATTCAAGGGTCCGTGGTCGATCCATCCGGGTCGGCCGTTCCCAATGCAAAAGTAAATATCGTAAATACGGAGCGGAATCAGGTAGTACGTTCCATCGCCACGGATGCCGGAGGCAATTACTCGGCGCCATTTATTCCGATTGGCACATATTCGATCAAAGTGGAAGCCGCGGGTTTCAAAGCGGCGACGCGTTCCGGCATTGTCGTGAACGTGAACGACAACCTGAAAATCGCAATTTCGCTCGAAGTCGGCAACGTCGCGGAAACCGTCGAGGTGAAAGAACAGGCCGAAGGGGTGGAACTGGCCACATCCGCGAACGCAAGCACCATCCAGGGCGTTCAGATCAGGGAACTTGCGCTCGGCACGCGAAATTACGAACAACTGGTTTCGCTTGTTCCCGGCGTTACCGCGAGTACGACGGATGAACTGTATATCGGCAACTCGTCGCCCGCCGGGACGGCGGCAGTCATTCCATATTCGGTGAATGGCAACAGAAATTCAGCGAATAACTGGACTCTGGACGGCGCCGATAACGTCGATCGGGGCAGTAATCTGACGCTGATGACGTTCCCGAGCGTGGACGCCATTGCGGAATTCAAGGTAGAGCGAAGCCTTTACACCGCGGACACCGGCCGCGCGGGCGGTGCTCAAATCAACGTGGTCACGCGCAGCGGAACCAGCGCATTCCACGGGAGCGCTTACGAATTTGTCCGTAATGACGCCTTCGCCGCGAATAACTGGATCAACAACGCCAACAAAGTGAATGTCGTCGATGGCAAGGCAAAAGTGCCGGCGCTGCGCTGGAATGATTTCGGCGGCACGATCGGCGGTCCAGTCTACGTCCCGGGGCACTATAACAAAGATAAGAACAAGACTTTTTTCTTCTTCTCCGAGGAAGCCCGCCGCATCGTCACTTACACGACGTTCCAGCCGACCATTCCGACGACCGGCATGACCCAGGGTATGTTCGCGACGCCCGTCTGCATCTCCTACACGACGTCCTGCCAGCAGACCGCGACGCAGATCCCGACGAGCATGATCAATCCGATCGCGGCGCAGTACGTGAAGGACTTCTTCGGCAAACTGCCGCTTGGCGCGACGAGCACGACCGCCGGCTTCTTCCCGCAGCGGAACATCTTCAACAGCCGGCAGGAGATTGTCCGCCTGGACCACACTGTCAGCGACAAGCTCTCGTTCTGGGGCAAGTTTGAAAACGACAGCATCCCTACCACTGAACCCGGCGGACTGTTCACGGGTTCGAACATTCCCAATGCCGCCACGACGAACACGGACTCTCCAGGCCGCGCCTATATCATCCATGGGCTCGCAACCATCCGACCGAACCTGCTGAACGACGCCGGTTTCAACTACACCAACAGCGCGATCCACTCGACGCCGGTTGGTCTCGCGACAAAAGCAAGTAATCCCGACATCAACGTGCCGGAACCGTTCGCGAACACCCAGGGCGTTATCCCGACCCTGACCTTCACGGGCGGATCGAGCGTGATCGGCTACGGACCGTACAACGAGTACAACAAGAACTACACCGTCTTCGACAACCTGACATGGGTTGAGGGGCGGCACACGCTGAAGTTCGGTTTCTCGATCAATCGATACAACAAGTCCGAAAACGCCGCCAGCGGGCAGGGCTCCTTTGCGTTCTCCAGCACCGGGGTTCCCTCCGGAACCTCGAGCTTTTCGCAGGCCTTCGCGAACTTCCTGCTCGGCAACGTCTCCACCTTCTCGCAGCCTTCGATGGACCTGACGCCCGATCTGCACGCCTGGCAGACCGAGGCTTATGCCCAGGACGACTTTAAAGTCAGCTCGACGCTCACCTTGTACGCGGGCGTTCGCTGGTCTTTCTTTGGCCAGCCCACGGATTCGAAGAACCAGTTGACCAACTTCGACCCGGCCCTGTATCAGGCGTCGTCCGCTCCCCGGATTGACGGCAATGGCAATATCGTGGCCGGATCCGCCACGCTGCCGTACACGAACGGCATCATCGTTGGCGGGAAGAATTCCCCGTACGGCTCGAAAGTCGCGCAGGATAACTGGAAAAATTTCGCGCCCCGCATCGGTCTTGCGTGGGATCCGTTCGGCACAGGCAAGACGTCCGTCCGGGCCGGATACGGTATCTATTACGATTCATC
>DASZUZ010000583.1:0-2178 GCA_035547415.1 Bryobacteraceae bacterium
TTCGATTCGACCGGCGGGTACGCGATCAGCGCGCGGGTCATCGTCAGCTTCTGGGGTTCCGGCTTCCGGCGAAGCACGGTCATATCGATCGTGGTGCCGGGTTCGCCCTTCAGGAGCAGTCTGGCGTAGGCGAGGGGCATATCGCGGGTCGCAATGCCTTTGATCGATTCGAGGAAGTCGCCGGTCGTCAGTCCCGCTTTGTCAGCCGGCGACCCGGGGATGACGGAGACGACGGTGATGTAGCCGTACTTCTTGGCGAGCACCATGCCAAGGTCACCTTTGTAGGTATCGAAATTTTTCAGGTATTCCTTGTACTGGGTCGCGTTCAGGAAGCTGGCGTAGGGATCGATCGACTCGAGCATGCCGTTCATGGCGCCCAGCGTGACGTTACTCATGTCGGGCTCTTCCACATACTCGCTCTTGATGCGCGACAGCACTTCCGAATAGACCGAAAGGTGCTTGTAGACGTTGTTACTCGCCGTGGTGGCGTCATCCGCCGGGGCGCCCTTGCTGACAACTCCCCCCAGGAGCAATAGGGCAACCAGGCAGGTGGAGGACATTACAACCACGAATTTGGCACGGCTGTTCATATAGATGTTCTGACGCGGAGGCGCCCCAAAAAGGTGCGTACACTTCCGCTGGACCAATTATATGTCTTTCCGTGGGAATCCCGGCTAGTAAACTGGACCTTCCATGTCGCGCATGCTCGATGAGATTCGGCAGCAGCCGGAAGCGCTCGCCCGTACCCTCTCTTCAGAATTGAAGAAAGTGGAGAAGTTCCGCGCTCTGATCGATCGCCGAAGACCCCGGCTGGTGGTGCTGGCGGCGCGCGGGACGTCCGACAACGCGGCGCAATTCGGCCGCTATCTGATTGAAATCACGACCGGAATTCCGGTTTCACTGGCGGCGCCTTCCATTCATACCGTTTACGAGGCGAAGGTCAATTTCAAAGATTCGCTGGTCATCGGAATTTCGCAATCAGGCGAGTCGACGGACACGAATGTGGTGCTCGAGCAGGCCCGCAAGAGCGGAGCCGTCACTGTGGGCATCACGAATGAACCGAAGAGCGCCATGGCCCGGATCGCCGAACACGTCTTCTTCGTGCGTGCGGGGCGCGAGAAGAGCGTCGCGGCGACGAAAACGTACACGGGCCAGCTCATGGTCCTTTACCTGGTGGCCTACGCGCTGGGCGCGAAGATCCGGATTGCGGACCTGCAGGTCATTCCGGATCTGGCGGTGGCGGCGCTGACACTCGAAAACGAAGTCGCGGCCCTTGCCGAGCGCTACCGGTTTATGCACCATGCCGTAGTGGTCGGCCGGGGGCTGAACTATTCGAACGCTTTCGAGTTCGCGCTGAAGATGATGGAAACGTCGTACGTGGTAGCTGAACGCTTCTCGTCAGCCGACTTCCTTCACGGACCGATCGCGATGGTGGAGCCCAACTTTCCCGTGTTCCTGTTCGCGCCGTCCGGCCCGACGTGGCCGTCCATGCAGGAGATGCTGGTGAAACTGCGGGAACTGAAGGCGGAAACGGTGGTGATCACGGATCGCAGGAATCCCCCGGCCGCGAATCTCGCGCCGCGCGTCATCTCGGTCCCGTCGCGCATTGCCGAACTCTACACGCCGATCCCTTACATTATTCCCGCCCAACTCTTCGCGGCCGCGCTCGCGGCTGAGAAGAATCTGGACCCGGACCGGCCGAGAACATTGAGCAAAGTAACGCGGACATTGTGACCGTTCTGGACTCTGCATTGCTCGGACCGCGGCGACTGCACTGTCGAGAGGAACGCCCTGCATGGAAAAGCGACGAATCGGATCTCTCAACGTATCGGTAGCCGGACTTGGATGTAACAACTTCGGATGGCGGATCGGCCCCGACGAATCGAGGGCGACGTTGTTCGCCGCCCTCGACGCGGGCGTGAATTTTCTCGATACTGCCGATGTCTATGGGGCAGGGAAGAGCGAAGAATATCTCGGGAATGCGCTGGGCGACCGCCGGAAAGAAGTCGCGCTTGCGACGAAGTTCGGGATGGAAATGGCTGGTCAATCCGGCGGGCGTCCCGCTTACGTCCGCCAGGCTGCCGAGGCAAGTCTTCGAAGACTGAAGACGGACTGGATCGATCTCTATCAGATTCATAAGCCGGATCCGAAGACGCCGATCGCCGACACGCTCGGCGG
>DASZUZ010000584.1:0-1613 GCA_035547415.1 Bryobacteraceae bacterium
AGCGCTGGCCGCCCATGCCGCAGTTGATGATAGAACCCCATGTACGGATCGAACCCCACCGCATAGCACGCGATCGTCAGATCCTTCGCCAGCACGCTATACGCCAGCGACAACAGCGCATTCACCGGGTCCCGCGGCGGACGCCGGTTCCGGCCCTCGAAATCGAACGAAAACCCGCTCGCGCCGGCATTCTCGTCGTCTCCCGGCTTGATCATGCCCGCGAACTCTTCGAAGTAGATGCGCGCCGCCGTTCCCTCAATCCCCAGCAACGACTCGAGGTTCTCCGCCCGCCCTGCCTTCTCCGCCAGCGACTTCATCATTCCCAGCCACGACTTCTTCGGCTCGATATGATTCCGCTGCAGCATCGTCCGCTGATTCCGGATCTTGCCCGCCACCAGCGTCCGCGCCAGCGACACCGCAAACCACTCCGAATCCGCCAGCCGGAACTGTGCCCGCCGCAGCGCCACGTTTTTCGTATTCAGCCCGGTCGTGATCCCGTAAAAAGACCCGCCCATCGAGAAGTAGGAAACCGGCACGCCTGCCTCGCACAGCGTCTGCACCGCCTGCGTCGAAATCTGAATGTTACCCAGCAGATTCACCTGGCAGATCTCGCCGATCCGCACCTCCTGCACCGTCTTGTCCTTCTCTTTCACCTGCAGGACCTCGCCCGACTTACCCACACGGAACCCCTGTGTGTTCAGGTACAGCGGCTTCAGATCGTCCCGAGCCGTCATCAGCCGCCGAACAGGCGCTTCCACCCCTTCGCTCGCCGGGGGTTTCCTCGCGGGCGCTCCCTCCGCGTCATCGAACAGCCCGAGTTGCGCGGCCCCGCTCAGCGCGTCCGTCAGGCCCGGATCCATCAGCCGGTTCGTCTCGTCCGGCAGGCAGATCGTGTTCAGCGAACACCCGCCGCATTTGGGCGAGTCTACGAGAGGCGGCGGAATCGATCCCTCGCCCGCCAGGTCCCACGCCCGCGCCACCGCCTCTTCCGCTTCCGCGATCAGCGCCGCATCCACGGGAACCCGCGCCCGCTGCCGCGTCTTCTGATAGAACACGACTGCTTCGTCGCATTCATAGCCGTTCTCGCGCAGGACGATCGCCTGCAGCGCGATCTGCACGCGGTCCGCCGGCCACATTCCGATGCCGTCTTTGCCCTCGCGCGGCGCGCCGTGCTTGTAATCGACCGGCGTTGCCCGTCGGCCTTCCGCTTCCACCAGATCGAGTTTCGCGATCACCCGCAGCCGCTCGCTCGCAAGGGTTACGGATCTCGCATGGATCTTCTCGTCCGTCTCCTGCGGGAGTTCCGTCGGACGCGCATCTACCCGCCGGTGCTGCGCCGATCCCTCCATCGTGTCGGCGCTTTCACGGAACAGCCCGTCCACCCATTCATAAAAAAAGAGGCGCGGACAGTAAACAAACTCGTTTACCATCCGCGCCGGCAGATAATCCGGAAGCTGCGGCTTCACTCGTTGACGGACGACGGGAAAAGGAACCGGAACGGCGCTCAATCTCTCCTCCACGCGGGGCAATCGCTCCCGCTCATTGGTCTCTTCCGAAAATGGTCTTTTACACGATGAAGCAGGGACTGTCGATATTCGTGTACGGCAGACCCA
>DASZUZ010000585.1:0-8094 GCA_035547415.1 Bryobacteraceae bacterium
TGCCCGCGGATCCTCGTGGGACGACACGGTGGGAAATGCGCACTATAACGCTCTGCAGACGAAATATGAGCGCCGTCTGGCCCACGGGTTGACTGCTCTCGCAACGTACACATGGGCGAAGACTCTGACCGACGCCGGTGACCTGCTGAATGGCGGTTCGGTAGGCGGTTTCCGCGCGCCTGGCATCGGGGCCTGGAATATCCACGGCGACATGGGCCTCGCGCCGTTCGATATCCGCCACTCCTTCAGCGCCAACGGCTCTTACGATCTTCCGTTCGGCAAAGGCCGCAAATTCCTTTCCGGGGCCGGGCGGGTTACGGATTCCATCCTCGGCGGGTGGAGCACCAACTTTATCGTTACTCTCCATACCGGTTTTGCGCAGACGATCGGCTGCTCGAAAGCGACCGGGGCGGGAACGGGCTGCTACGCACTTTACACCGGTCTCGATCCCTACGCCGGACCGAATAACGTGACGCAGTTCTATAATCCGGCCGCATTCCGCGATCCGGCGGTGGTTACGACGGTCGGCCAGACGGACTTGTCGCCTCTCGGCGGCGGCAGATCGCAGGTTGCCGGCCCGGGCTTCCATCGCCTCGATTTCTCGATCTTCAAATCTTTCCCGATCACGGAGCACCAGACGCTCGAATTCCGGGCCGAGTCGTTCAACCTGACCAATACGCCGAACTTCGGTCAGCCGGGGAACCTGAACTTCGTGAACACGAAGACGTTCGCGAACATCACCTCCACGATCGACGCGCCGAACGACGCGCGCCAGATTCAACTCGCGCTCAAGCTGTACTGGTAACTTGAAACGGCATGCTGGTGAGTCTCGCCATCCTGCCGTTTCTCCTTGCTCAGGCCGGCTCCGGAGCCTTCGCGGAAAACCATCGCCGCGGCGAAGAATACATTCATCGGGGCGATCTGCCGGCGGCGATCCCGTATCTGCGCCGCGCCTATGAGATCGATCCCGTCAACTATGAGAACGGTTTCGACTATGCACTGGCCTGCCTCGAAACGAAAGCGGTGGAGGAGGCGCGCCGCGTCGTCAATGAAATGCTGGCGCGCTCCGAAAGGAGCGAACTCCGAAATCTGCTGGGCGATATCGAAGAGGCGTCCGGCAATATGCTCGAGGCCGTTCGCCAGTACGAAAAAGCGGCGCGCGCCGACCCCAGCGAGAAGAACGTGTTCGACCTCGGAACCGAACTGCAAAATCACCAGGGATTCGAACAGGCCATCTCGATCTTCGAGTTCGGCGTCGGCCGTTATCCGAACTCAGCCAGAATGCGCGTCGGGCTGGGCGTAGCCTATTACTCGGCCGGCCGCTATCCGGACGCGGTGGAAAGCCTTTGTCGCGCCGTCGATCTGGATCCGAAAGACATGCGCGCTCTCGATTTCCTCGGCAGGAGGCACGACGTTTCGCCGGAACTTGCGGGCGAAGTGCGTAAGCGCCTCGCAAATTTCGTGAAACTCTATCCCGACAGCGCGCCCGCGACTTACTACTATGCCCTCAGCCTGGATGACCCGCGCGAACAGGAACGGCTGCTGCGGAGTGCGGCGAGGCTCGATCCGAATCTCGCTGAAGCCTGGCTGGCGCTCGCGAAACTGCATGACCAGCAGGGTCGCGCTGCGGAGGCCATTCGCGAATTCGAACAGGTCGTCCGGATCGCGCCCGCCACGAAATCCGCCCATTACCGGCTGGCGCAGCTCTATCAGGCTTCGGGCCAGCCGGAGAAAGCTCGCCAGGAACTCCGCGCCTTCCAGTCCCTGCCTTAGCGCGGATAGTGACGGCGAAGCGATAGTATGGATGCCGTCGTGCGGCATCCTCTCGCTATCGCTCTTCTTGCACCGCTCGCACTCCTTCCGTGCCGCGCGGCCGCCGTTCCGTCTCCGGTCCAGTCCCTGATCACAGCCCGCTGCCAGGGATGTCACAACGATCAGGTCAAATCGGGCGGACTCTCTCTCATGACGATGGATGCGATGCGCCGGGGCGGCAAACGCGGGCCGGCGCTGGTTCCAGGGAAGCCGGAAAGCAGTGTGCTGTACCGTCTGGTCTCCGGTGGCACTCCGCGCATGCCGCTCGAAGGGGAACCGCTCACATCCGCCGAAGTCGAAAGCATCCGAAAGTGGATCGAACAGGGCGCTCCCTGGACGGAGTCCGAAAAGTGGTGGTCGCTGCAGCCGCTCCATAAGCCCAAACCGCCGCAACAGGATTCCGGGTGGGGCCGCACGCCGATCGATGCATTTATCTCTGCAAAACTGCGCGAGCAGGGCCTTCAGCACTCGCCGGAAGCGGATCGCCGCACGCTGATTCGCCGCGTGACCTATGACCTTCATGGCTTGCCGCCCACCGCCGAAGAAGTGCGGGCGTTCGTGTCGGACACCTCTCCCGATGCCTATGAAAAGCTGGTGGATCGCCTGCTTGCCTCCCCGCGCTACGGTGAGCGTTGGGCGCGCCACTGGCTGGACGCCGCTCACTACGGCGAATCGCACGGCTTTGACAAGGACAAGCCCCGGCGCAACGCATGGCCTTACCGCGATTACGTGATTCGCTCGTTCAATGACGACAAGCCTTACGCGAGATTCGTCCGCGAGCAGTTGGCGGGCGACGTCTTTTCTCCGGACGATCCGAATGCCATTGTGGCGCTCGGATTCATTGCCGCCGGTCCATGGGATTACGTCGGCCAGGCGGAACTGCGGGAAGGCACAACCGACAAGAAGCTCACCCGAACGCTCGATCGCGACGATATGGTCACCGTCGCCATGTCGACGTTCACGAGCATGACGGTCCACTGCGCGCGCTGCCACGACCACAAGTTCGACCCCATCAGCCAGGCGGATTATTACAACCTGCAGTCCGTATTCGCCGGCGTCGACCGCGCGGATCGTCCGTTCGATGACGACCCGAATGTCTTCCGGCGCCGGCGGGAACTGATGGCGAAGAAGCGAAATCTGGTGATCGCGCTGCGGCCGCTCGACGATGCTTCAACCGAAATTTCCACGCCGGAAATCGCCGAACTGGACCGGAAAGTAGCCGAGTGGAAACAGATCAGCGCCACCGATCCGGCGAAAAGACCGCCTGAAATAACGGAGAAGATCCGCGTGGCGGCGATCGAACGCAAAGCGCTTGTCCGCGCCGCGCTGCCGCCATCCACCGTAGCGGAGATGGACCGGCTGCGGACGGAAATCTCCTCTGTGGACGCGGAGATCAATACGCTGCCGAAACCCCACTGGGTCTATGCGGCTGCCAGCGACTTCGACCCCATCGGCACATTCCGTTTTGCTCCCGAACCCCGGCCCGTTCACCTGCTGGTGCGGGGCAATGTCGATACTCCCGGGCCGGTCTCGACGCCAGGCGCGCTCTCCTGCGTACCGGGCCTCAAAGCCCGCTTCGATCTCGGTCCCTCTGCTCCCGAAGGCCAGCGGAGAGCCGCGCTCGCCAACTGGATCGCCGACCCGGAGAACATGCTCACCTGGCGCTCCATCGTGAATCGGGTCTGGCACTATCACTTCGGCGCGGGAATCGTGGATAGTCCGAACGACTTCGGCCACATGGGCTCGCTCCCGACGCACCCGGAACTGCTCGACTGGCTGGCTGCCGAGTTTCGCGACAACGGCGGTTCTTTCAAGAAGCTCAACAAGCTGATCGTGATGAGCGCCGTCTACCGGCAGGCGTCCGCCAATAATCCGGCGAACGAAAAACTCGACGCCGACAACCGGTTCCTGTGGCGCGCGAACCGGCAGCGGCTCGACGCCGAGTCGATGCGCGATACCATCCTCGCGGTCAGCGGCAAACTCGATCTCACCATGGGCGGCCCTTCGGTCGAACAATTCTTTTTCAAGGACGACCACTCGCCGGTTTATGACTATTCCCGCTACGATCCGGACGCGCCGGGCAACTACCGGCGGAGCATCTATCGGTTCATCGTGCGCAGCGTTCCCGATCCGTTGATGGAACGCTTCGACTGTCCCGATGTCTCCATGATCACGGCAAAACGCACGGTCACGATCACCGCGATTCAGGCGCTCGCGCTGATGAATAATCCCTTCGTGCTCAAACAGGCCGAACATCTCGCCGAGCGCGTCCGGCAGTCGGGCGATGGTGCCGCGGCCCAGGTGCGGCAGGCCTTTCTGCTGACGCTGCAGCGGGAGCCGGATCCCAGTGAAACTCGAACCCTGACTCCATACATGCGGCGGGAAGGGCTGAACAATCTCTGCCGGCTGCTGTTGAACACCAACGAATTTCTCTTTGTGGACTGAACATGAACCGGCGAAACTTCCTGTGGAACTACGGCGGCGGCCTCGGCGGAATCGCCCTCGCGAGCATCCTGAACGAAACCGGATTGCTCGCGGACTCTCCCGGCCTGCACCACCCGGCGAAAGCCAAACGGGTCGTGCAACTCTTCATGTCGGGCGCGGCCAGCCAGTGCGACACCTTCGACTACAAGCCGACACTGATCGAGCGCAATGGCCAGAAGTTCGATCCGGGCGGGAAGGTCGAACTGTTTCAGAGCAGCCCCGGCGCGGTCATGAAAAGCCCCTGGGAATGGAAGCAGCATGGCCAGTGCGGCAAGTGGGTCAGCAGTTTGATGCCGCATCTCGCTTCCTGCGTGGACGATATCGCTTTCGTTCACTCGATGATCTCCAAATCCAATGTTCACGGTCCCGCCACGTTCATGCAGAACAGCGGCTTCATTCTGCCCGGCTACCCGTCGATGGGCTCGTGGCTCTCTTACGGTCTCGGCAGCATGAACCGGGATCTCCCGACCTTCGTCGTCCTGCCGGATTCGCGAGGCTTCGCACCCAACGGGGCAGGGAACTGGACCGCGGGATTTCTCCCGGCGGCGCATCAGGGCACGATGATTCGCGCCAGCAGCGCCAATCCCATTTACGACCTGTTTCCTCCGAAAGACGCTACGTTCATCACGAAGGAGAGCGAACCCGACACCCTGCGCGTCCTGAACCAGATCAACCGTGAACACCTTGAATCGCACTCCGGCGATTCACGTCTCGAAGCCCGCATCGCGTCTTACGAACTTGCCGCAAAACTGCAGAGCAGCGCTCCGGAAGTCCTCGACATTTCAAAGGAGACTCCGGCCACCAGAAGTCTTTACGGCATCGATGACAAGGTGACCGAAGACTTCGGACGGAATTGTCTGGTCGCCCGCCGTATGCTCGAACGCGGTGTCCGTTTCGTGCAGGTCTGGAGCGGAGCCGATAACGGCTTTCCCCGGCGGAACTGGGACAGCCATGAAGACATCGCGAAAGACCACGGCGAAATGGCCGCGGGCATGGACAAGCCGGCCGCCGCTCTCATCAGGGATCTGAAAGCTCGAGGACTGCTCGACGACACCATCGTTTACTGGACGACGGAATTTGGACGAATGCCCTGCAGCCAGGGGAGCAAGGGCCGGGACCACAATCCGTTCGCCTTCACCACCTGGTTTGCGGGCGGCGGGTTCCGTGGTGGAACGAGCTATGGCGCGAGCGACGAGTGGTCTTACAAAGTCGCGGAGAACCCGGCCTACTGCTACGATGCCCATGCCACGGTGCTGCATCTGCTTGGAATCGACCATAAACGCCTTACTTACCGCCACAACGGAATCGACCGCCGCCTCACGGATGTCTATGGCGAAGTCATCCATGAGATATTGGCCTGATGCGTTGGCTGCTTCCGCTGGCTGCTCTGTCCGTACCGCTCGCTGCCCAGCACACTCTTTACACATGCATGACCGTTACGAAGGAGTACGTCGTTGGCGCGAAACTGCCTCCCAGCGGCCTCTTTCACGAGACGTCGCCCCATAACTGGCAGCACGCCGGATATAACCATCCTTTTCTCTTTTCGCTCGATTACGATCCCGCCGATCCTTCCGTCCTCTATCTGGCGGCGGGTAATGGCCTGATCCGCGCCTCGGACCAAGGCCGTCAGTGGAAGATTCTGACGGGAAGCGATGTGACCGAAATCCGCGATGTCGCGGTCGACCGGCATGCTCCCGGCACAATCTACTTCGGCTACAGCCATGGCATTCGCGTCAGCCGGGATCACGGCGACACCTGGCAGGAGATCGGCGGAAACCTTCACCGGAAGTACACCGAATCCATTCGCGTAGACCGTCAGAAGTCCGGCGTACTGCTCGCCGGTGGCGAAGAAGGCGTCTTCCGCAGTGAAGACGCGGGTAAAACATGGAACCTCGCCGGCGCCGCCGGATTTCAGATCATGCATATCGAACAATCGCCGCACGACCCTTGTTTCTGGCTCGCCACGACGCAGGGCGGCGGCCTCTTTGCCTCGCACGATTGCGGTAAAACGTTTGAGAGCGACGGCCGTATCGGCGTGGACCGGAACCTCTATGACGTGGAATTCGATCCGTCCGACGCCCATCGCATCGCTCTCGCCGGGTGGGGCATCGGAGTCGCCGTGAGCGAGGACGGCGGAAAGACATGGCAGTCACGGAATGCCGGACTGCCGCGTCCTGACGTATCGAGCGTCGGTTTCGATCCCGACCATCGCGGCCGTGTCTACGCCAGCGTTCACGAAGAAGCTCTCTACGTTTCCGAGGATTACGGTAAAACCTGGTCGCCGGATGGCCTTGAGGGAAGCGTGGTGTCACGCATCCGATTCGTGCCGGAGGCGGCCCGATGAAGTACGTCGCGTTTCTCCTCCTGGTCTGCCTTTCAGCGCCGGCGCAGACGGCTCCTCCCTTCGCGCAGCGCAAGTTGCGGATGATCGATGCCTACGCGCATTACGCCGGACCGGGCGATCAGGGCTATGGCGAGATCGCGGCCCGGCTCTGGAAGCACGAGAACGCCGCCTGGTGCTCGCAAAAACTGGAGCAGCTTCTCGGCGCCGGCCCCACCGGCGATATGTTCTGGATGTTCCCGGTGACCGCGATTGCTTATCTCGATCAGGGGCAACTCACGGCGTCCGCAAGACAGGCGCTGCATCATGCCTGGAAATCCTATATGCCGTATCGCGGCGATACGGAGAATCACTTCCTGCTCTACTACACCAGCCTGTACCTGATGTCGCAGCTATGGCCGGACCAGGGCGGCGACATGTGGTACACCGGCAAATCCTCCGCGGCCAACATGGAGGAGGCCCGCCAGTGGATCGAATCGTGGGTTCACCTCACCACCACGCGCGGCCAGGGCGAATACGATTCCCCGCATTACATGGGCGTCTACCTGCTCCCGATGTCATATCTCGCGGCATGGGCGAAGGATCCCGCCATGAAGAAGCGCGCCACCATGATGCTCGACTATCTGATTGCGGATTACGCGCCGGAAAATCTCGATGGCCTCTACGTCGGAGCCCATGCCAGGGTCTACGAAGACCAGTTGGTCGAGAAATGGAAAGGCGTGTCGAGCGATTTCGGCTGGCTCTGGTTCGGCGTGGGCCGCCCGCTGCCGTTTCCGGATAACTACGTGCTGTATTACTCGGTCGCGAGCGCATACGAACCGCCGGACATCCTCCAGCGCATTGCGACGGACCGCAGTCATCCCTATACGCATTACGAACGCAAGCGCACCCGCAATCGCTGGCGTTTTAATGACGAACTGAACGGGCCCGTTTATAAAACGACTTACGTTCGCCGTGAGTACGCGGTGAGTTCGGATCAGGGCGGAATCCTGCAGCCGATCCAGGAGCATTCCTGGGATGTGACGTGGTCCGTGCCGGATGCACGCGGCGTTCAGAACACGTTTTTCACGCTCCATCCCTACTCCTCCATTCACGAGCTGCAAACCTATTTCGTTTTTGCGCCGGACAGCGGGACCGAAGGCGTCGTGCGGTCGAAGAAGACCTACGATTCGCCGGATAAACTGCTCGGCGGCTCGCCCTACGAGAAGATCGTGCAGGATCGGGACACTCTGATCGCGCTCTATAACATTCCGCCGGGTACGCGTTTCCCGCACATCAACGGATTCTTCTCGAAAGATCTGGGAGAAGTTCGCGAAGACAAGTCCGGATGGATCCTCATGAAGGGCGGCGAGAGCGCGTGGATTGCGTGCCGTCCGCTGCAGCCGTATGTCTGGGAGCCGATTGCGGGCGGGGGAAAACGTCTGTTCAGTCCGGAGTTGAAGAACGGAGTCATCGTG
>DASZUZ010000586.1:0-2521 GCA_035547415.1 Bryobacteraceae bacterium
TGATCATGCCCGTCTTGCCAAGGTCCTTCTGCGCCATCGCGCCGACCGAGAACACAACCAGATAGAACGCCGTGAGGATAAAGAGGGTGGCGAGCGTGTAGGCGTAGCCGCGCCGGAAAATGACATCCACGTCCATCAGGCGGTAGCGGACGATGGCGTAGGCGATGGTGAGCGGAATCAGCGGGAGCGTAAACACCGCGTAATTCAGATAGGGGCTGAACTGGACATCGAGAACGAACGGGAGCGCATAGAGGACCCCGAACGGCGCAAACCCGAACAACATCCCGTTCCGCAACCACTTGAGTTGCTGCCGGATGATGGGGTCTTCCGCCTGGCGATAACCGTTCTGCAGGACGAAGCCGCTCAGGATGAATGTTGCGGTGAGCAGCCCCATCCAGGACCGGTCGATGATGTTCAGGATCTCCAACTGCGAATTGCCTGGCGAGATCAGCACGCCCGTGGCGAAGCCGGCGGCGACGATCGTCAGGATGATACCGGGTCCGTAGATCGCCAGGCCCATCCATTTTCGATACCAGGCTCGGGGCTCCGGATAGGTAAGAGCGAAGTGCAGAAACAGGACCGGGGCAAGCCAGCCGGCGATCAGGTTGCCATACCACATCACCTGGTCGAAGGGATTCAGTTTACCGGTGTAGTGGAAGCAGCAGAAGATGAACGAGACGAGGCAGAAGACATAGAAGTGCCTGGCCTTGTAGGCGCTGCCCCGGCGGAAGTAGATGAACAGGCCGATCGCGAGATAGCAGATTCCTACCAGGTACTGATAGCTGTAGGCGACGCCTCGCGCCGCTTCGGCAACGATGACGGTAGCCTTAACGTCATCCACGCCGGCACGCCGCAGGACATATTGAACTTTCGCCCATGCGCCGAAGTAGGCCAGACGGCGCGGGACGTCGTCCTGCGTGCGGATCGCCGCTCCCTGAATGGTCTTGATGACATCGTTCAGGCGGATTCCCGCTTTATCGGCAGGCCCGTTCGGGATGACTCTGGTCGCGACTACCTGGCCGCGAACATCCCGCCAGACAACGCCGTCGTCCGGAAGCGGAAATCGGTGCAACTGCTGGTAATTAAAGACAGCAGCAATCGCGGCAGCGATGGTAAGCACCGTCAGTATGGCGGTTGAAAGCTGGAATCGGAGTTCCTGAAGCATCGTTGCCTGTCGGGTACAACGGGGTCGCCGAAGACACCAGTACCTTTCAGTCTAAATGCAGTTACAGTGCCAGCGGCAAGCCCTGATTTTGAAAGGTAAGCGACTGAAACTAAAGGAAATTTCCGGGGGCCCTCCAAGGGATATTCCATTTTTGGAATATCCGACCCCGGACCGGTGCGGAGAACCAGAGATCCGCATCCGTTTTCAGTCGGATTCCTGCTCGTCTTCGTCGCCAGGATCTTCGATCGATTCGGGATGTGCAGCGAGCCGCCTCAGAGCGGCCAGAACCGCGCCCGAAGTGAATCCGGCTCTCCGCAGGCGCCGATAGGCCCGAGCCAGTTCGCGATCGCCTTCAATCCGTTCGCGGTTGCGCAATGAAGGCAAACGCCGCTCGATGAAGGCATCGATCAACTCCGCCTCAGCCTTGCCTTCGAAGGCGCGCTCGACGGCTTTCTCGGCGAGTTTTCCCGAAACACGCCGGGCGCGAAGGTCAGTCAGCACGCGCATGCGCCCGAAGCCGAGATTTTCCACCCGGCCGGACGCGAAGCTCTCGGCGAACTTCCGGTCATCGAGGTACCCGACGTCTTTCAGACGCGCGATAGCTGCGTCGACATCGGCCGGGGTGGCGGCTCGAGGGCGCAATTTTCCTTTCAGCTCTTCACTGGACGCGGAACGCTGGCTGAGATACCGGACCGCATAGTTATACAACTCCTCGGAGGCGAGTTTTCGCACTGCTCGGCGCGGACGCACGTTGTAGAGAAGTGTACCCGATCGGCATGGCATCGAATGTGCTCGGAAAGGGCCGAAGTATACTGTGAGTGACTTTGGGCTCGCCATATCGACGGTTTCGAAGAGCCCCGTCACGTGGAGGAGAGAGCAAATGGACAAAGACGGATTGGCAAACTTTTTCCTGGGACTGGGAATCGGCGTCGGCATCGGTATGCTGTTTGCGCCGAAGTCAGGCGAAGAGACTCGCGACTTGCTGATGAGCAAGGCGGACGAAGGGAAAGAGTATCTCAAGAAGCAAACCTCTGGACTTCGCGACAGCGCAGGCGACCTTCTCGATAAGGGACGGGACGTCATCGGACGCCAGAAGGATACTCTGAACGATGCGATCGAAGCCGGTAAACAGGCGTATCGGGAAAAAGTAGAACCGATCGCTCCTGGACACACGGCGTAAAAGGCAACTGACGGAGTCGCAATGCCGGAAGAGACATTTCGCTGGGTTATCACGGGCGCCGTGGCCATCTCCACGCTGTGCATCGTCATCATGGCGGCGGTCGCCATCGTACTGTATCGCGTCGTATCGAAATTGCAGGTCAAAGCGCACGATGTGATCACGCGCGTGGAACCGAT
>DASZUZ010000587.1:0-3673 GCA_035547415.1 Bryobacteraceae bacterium
TGCTGAGATCGAGAACTTCGTTGATCAGCGCCAGCAGATGGTGCGCGTCTTTGTGGATATGGCCCACAAAACGCTTCTGATCGGAATTGAGCGGTCCCTTCGCCTCTTCCAGCAGCAGTTCGGAGAAGCCGATGACCGTGTGCAGCGGGGTCCGCAACTCGTGGCTCATATTGGCCAGAAACTCGCTCTTCAGCCGGTTCGCCCGCTCAATCTCCTGATTACGCAATTCGAGATCGCGAGTATATTCCTCCCGGAGCGCTTGCAGTCGGGTCTCCGTCTGCCGGCGATCGGTAACGTCGCGAATGATGGCCGTAACGCGAAAACCCTCGTCACACTGCACGGCGCTTAAGCTGATGTCGACCGGGAACAGGGCGCCGTCTTTTCGTTTTCCATGCAGGGACAGGCCCATCCCCATGGGACGGGTGACCGGCTGAGTCCAGTAGCGGGCGCGGTGCAGCGCGTGAATCGCCCTCAAATCGTCAGGGAGCAGCAACTCCAGGGGCTTGCCCTGTAGTTCCTCACGCCCGTACCCGAACATCTTTTCGGTAAACGGGTTGAGAAGAACGATGCGACCCTCCCTGTCCACTTCAATGATGGCGTCCGGAGCAGCATCGAGTAACTCACGAAACCGGTGCTCCGCCCGCGCCTCCGCTCGCGCTTCCCGCTCCCGCTCGGCCAGCGCCGCTATTTCGCGTTGCGCCCGGCGTTGCTGGCTGATGTCAGTGAGGATAATAACTGTTCCTTCCTGCCAGAGCGCTGTTCGAAGCTCTACATCAATGGAAGTGCAATCGTTCCTGAAAAGGGAAACTTCCGCGTGATCCATCGGAAAGCGAGGTAATTTCAGATCGAACGGCGGTGCGTGGCCCATCACTGCTTCCTCGCTCCAGCCAAGGATGGTCTGGGCGGCGCGATTCCAGAGTCGCACTTCGCCGGATTCATCCAGCGCGATGATGCCGAACGGCGAGGCGTCGAGGAGTGCTCGGAGAAACTGCGCCGGATCTCGATGGGGCACCTGGAACCTCCTCGCGCATTATACCTGCGTAAATCACCGCATGTTTTTCCCGAACTGCGTTAAAAGACGCTTCATGCTGACACCGGGGAGTCTCGCGAATAAATGGACCGCGTTAAAGACTGCGCCTGATCGCGTGCGCGGAGGCGCGCCGCGATTTCGACGGAAATGGCGCGCGTCTTGCTTTTATATCCACTCGGCGCGGGCCAGCGGGCTCCGCTGAAAGAGGCGATCAATGGCTGCGGGCGCACTGGTTTCGCTGGAGAGGAAGAAGAGAGCCGAAGAGCTGGTTCTCTGGTTTGGGGATGTCGGAATGGATGACGTTCCGCTTGTCGGAGGCAAGAACGCTTCGCTCGGCGAGATGATGCGTCATCTTGCTCCTCAGGGAGTTCGGGTTCCGAATGGCTTCGCCACGACGTCGTACGCTTATCGGGAGTTCATCCGGTCCGCCAATCTGGAGCAACAGCTTCGCGAATTGCTCGTTGACCTCGATGTTCAGAACCTCGAACAGTTGCAGGACCGCGCCAGGCGGGCACGGGCGTTGATTCTCGAAACGCCGATGCCCGCCGCGTTGACACAGGCCATCGCGGAAGCATGGAAAAAGCTCTGCCGGGAGTTCGGCGACAATCCGGATGTTGCCGTCCGATCCAGCGCGACTGCGGAGGACCTGCCGGAAGCGAGCTTCGCCGGACAGCAGGAAACCTACCTGAATGTGCAGAGCCTCCCCGCGGTATTGGATGCCTGCCACAAATGCTTCGCCTCGCTCTTTACAGACCGCGCGATTTATTACCGGCAGATCCATAACTTCGATCACTTCGCAATTGCGCTCTCGGTCGGAGTCCAGAAGATGGTTCGGTCGGATCTTGCGTCTTCAGGCGTCGCATTCTCGATCGACACGGAAACCGGTTTCGAAGACGTCGTGCTGATCAATGCATCTTACGGACTCGGCGAAAACATTGTGCAGGGATCCGTCAATCCGGACGAATACATGGTTTTCAAACCGACTCTGAAGCGGGGATTCCGGCCGATTCTGAGCAAGCGGGTCGGAGCGAAGGAATTCAGGCTGATCTATGACGCCGGGGGTTCGAAGCTCACGAAGAACGTTCCGGTGGCGCCCGGCGAACGAAATAAATTCGCTCTGAGCGACGACGAAATCCTTCAACTGGCGCGATGGGCCTGTCTCATCGAGGAACATTATTCGGAGATCCGCGGCGTAAAGACGCCGATGGACATGGAGTGGGCAAAGGACGGACTGAGCAATCGGCTTTTCATCGTGCAGGCGCGGCCGGAAACGGTCCAGTCGCGAAAAGAGAAGACGGTCTTGCGAACGTGGCGGCTCACCCGGCGTGGAACGGTTCTGGTAACGGGACGAAGCGTCGGCGAAGCGATCGGATCGGGCAAAGCCCGGATCCTTCTCGACGCACACCGGATGAGCGAATTTCAGAGCGGGGAAGTGCTGGTTACGGATAAGACGGATCCCGATTGGGAACCGGTCATGAAGAAGGCCGCGGCCATCGTCACGAACGAAGGTGGAAGGACCTGTCACGCGGCCATTATTGCGCGGGAGCTTGGCATTCCGGCCATCGTCGGGACCGTGAAAGGCACGTCGTCCATTCGGACCGGCGAAGACGTGACGGTCTGCTGCGCCGAGGGAGAGGAAGGACGCGTTTACGAGGGCATTCTTCCTTTCGAGGTGAAAGAGAGTACGCTCGACGAACTGCCCCGCACACGCACGCAAATTCTGATGAACGTGGGCAACCCGGAAGACGCGTTCAGCCTGGCCAGCCTTCCGAATGACGGCGTCGGACTGGCTCGTCTCGAGTTCATCATCGCCAACCATATTCAGGCGCATCCGCTGGCGCTCATTCATTTCGATCGGGTCCGCGACGCCGAAGCGAAGGCAAAGCTTCTCGAATTGACCGCTGCCTATCCGGACAAGCCCCGTTTCTTCGTGGAGAAACTGGCGCAGGGAGTCGCCACGATCGCCGCCGCCTTTTATCCCAAACCCGTCGTGGTCAGGCTGTCGGACTTCAAGACGAACGAATATGCCAATCTGCTGGGCGGCGCTGCCTTTGAGCCGAAGGAAGAGAACCCGATGATCGGGTGGCGCGGCGCGTCGCGATATTACGACGAGAAATATCGCGAAGGCTTCGCGCTCGAGTGCCAGGCGATGAAGGCGGTCCGGGATGACATGGGACTGACGAACGTCATTCTCATGATTCCTTTCTGCAGGACTCCGCGCGAAGGGATGCTGGTCCTCGAAGAAATGGCGAGACACGGCCTGAAACGCGGCGTCAACGGGCTCGAAGCTTACGTCATGTGCGAAATTCCGAGCAACGTGATTCTCGCCGACGAATTCAGCAAGGTCTTTGACGGCTTCTCCATCGGCTCGAACGACCTGACGCAACTGACGCTCGGGCTCGACCGGGATTCGGCTCTGGTGGCGCGGTTGTTCGACGAACGTGACGAAGCCGTCAAAAGGATGATTGCGAGCGCCATCCGCGCCGCAAAGGAGCATGGCCGAAAGATCGGTATCTGCGGACAGGCTCCCAGCGATTATCCCGAATTTGCCCGCTTTCTGGTCGAGAACGGCATCGACTCGATGAGCCTGAATCCGGACTCGATCCTCAAAATGCGGATGGAAGTGGCAAAAACCGAAAAGAC
>DASZUZ010000588.1:0-3634 GCA_035547415.1 Bryobacteraceae bacterium
TCTACGCGTCGGCCGACGCGGGCGACACGTGGGCGCCAATTGTCCGCGATCTTCCGGCCGTGCTTTCGGTCGAGGTACAGACACTGCGATGATCCGCGTTGTGCTCCCGGCGCATCTTCGGACGCTGGCCCGCGTCGGCGGCGAGGTGGAACTCGAAGTGGAAGGACCGGTGACGCAGCGCTCGGTGCTCGATGCGCTCGAAGCCCGGTATCCGATGCTGCGCGGGACGCTGCGCGATCACGTCACCCAGGAACGCCGGCCGTTTGTGCGCTTCTTCGCGTGCGAGGAAGATCTGTCGCACGATTCGCCGGACGATCCCTTGCCCGAAGCCGTCGTGACCGCGAAGGAGCCCTTCCTGGTCGTCGGCGCGATTGCGGGCGGTTAATACACAACGATTTTCAGGAGAACACGATCATGAAAACAATCGACGCTTATCTTACGTTCGACGGAAACTGCAAAGAAGCCATGACCTTCTATGCGAACTGTCTGGGGGCTGAACTGCATCTGATGCCGTTCTCGCAGACGCCCTGCGAAGTCCCTGCGGAGGCAAAGGAGCGCATCGCGCACGCGCGGCTGAGCAAAGGGCAGGCGCTTCTGATGGCTTCCGATACGACGCCAGGCATGCCGCTGCAGCAGGGTAACAATTTCTCAATTAACATCAACTGCGAAAGTCTCGCGGAGATCGAGAAAGTCTTCAGCGCGCTCGGCGAGAACGGCAAAGTCACGGTGCCGCTGCACGATTCGTTCTGGGGCGCGCGCTTCGGGATGCTGATCGATCGGTTCGGCGTGCAGTGGATGTTTAACTTCGAGCAACCGAAACAATAATCCGGCAACGCAGGAGCCGCGATTACAATCTCACCATGCGGCTTCTGCTTCTTCTCGCCTGCGCGGCGCTGCTTCAGGCGCAGGATTTCGATACCCTCATCACGAACGGACGGCTTGTCGATGGAACCGGCAATCCGTCGTGGATCGGCGACATCGCGATCCGCGACGGACGCATCGCGGCTATGGGCCGGCTGGAGGGCCGGACTGCCCGGCGCGTGATCGACGCGAAGGGTCTGGTTGTCGCGCCCGGTTTCATCGATATCCACAATCATTCCGATTACACGCTGATCACGGACGGCAACGCGGAAGGCATGGTGCGTCAGGGCGTGACCACGATGATTCTGGGCGAAGGGGGATCGGCGGCGCCCGTGGGCGGAAAGCAGGAAGACGCCAGCCGCTACGACTGGAAAGACTTCAACGGCTACTTCGCGCGTCTGCTCAAAGCCGGCGTTTCGACCAACGTGGGAACTTACGTTGGATCGAGCCAGATCTGGACGTACGTTCACGGCATGAATGCCGGCCCTCCGGCGGCGGCCGAACTGGCCGAAATGCAGGACCTGGTTCGCCAGGCGATGCGGCAGGGCGCGCTCGGCGTCGCCAGTTCGCTGAGCGGACCGCCGGGATCCTGGATCGATACGGGGACGCTGATTGCGATGTGCAAAGCGGCGTCCGAGTTCGGCGGCATCTATTCAACACACATGCGGACCGAAGGCCAGGGCGTCTTCGAATCCGTTGCGGAAGCGCTTCGCATCGGGCGCGAGGGCGGCGTGCCGGTCGATATCATCCATCTGAAGATCGCCGATCACAAGCTCTGGGGACAGATGCCGGAACTGGTCGCGAGCATTGCGCAGGCGCGCGCCGGCGGGCAGCAGGTCACGGCGAATGTCTACCCTTACCGCGCCGGGCAGAACGATCTCGCCAGCATTATTCCTCCGTGGGCGCATGAAGGCGGCACGGACGCGATGATCGCGCGGCTGAAAGACGCCTCGCTGCGGCCGCGGCTCGAAAACGAGATCCTGCACGGTATTCCCGGTTCCGGCTGGTATGACCATTACACGGCGACGGGCGACTGGGAGGGCATGCTGCTCGTTTCTTTGCACAACCCGGCGTACCGGAAATACGAGGGCAAGCGCATGAACGAAGTGATTCGGGATCTGCAGTTGAAGCCGATCGACGCGCTTTTCCGGCTGCTCGAGGAGAACGGCGGCTCGGTTCCGACCATCTACTTCCACCATGACGAGAACGACATGCGGTATGCGCTGCGGCAGCCGTTTGTGTCGATCGGTTCCGATGGCAGCGCATTCAAGACCGAAGGGCCGCTCTCGCAGGGGAATCCGCATCCGCGCTCGTACGGCACGTTCGCGCGTGTGCTCGGCCGGTATGTTCGGGATGAGAAGGTGATCACGATGGAAGAGGCGATCCGCAAGATGACTTCGGCCAACGCGACAAAGATTCATGTGTACGATCGCGGACTGCTGCGGCCGGGCATGTGGGCGGATGTCACCGTATTCGATCCGGCGACCATCATCGACAATGCGACCTACACGAAGCCGCATCAGTATGCGACGGGCGTGAAGTATGTGTTGGTGAATGGCAAGGCGGTTGTCGATCAGGGGAATCACACCGGCGCGCGGCCGGGCGTGATCGTTTACGGGCCGGGTTACCGGCAGACGCGCTGAGTCGACTGGAAATTTCAGACCTGTGGACTTGTGGAGCGATAACCCGGTTGAGCGGCTACGCGCCGCCCGGATGCCGGATGTGGTGCTCGACTGGCCCAGCCGCATCGGCGCAAGTGCGCCCATGCGGCCGTGGCCCTATGGCATGCCGACTTCGATTAACCCGTTTGTGGTCTTCGTCGGACCGTCACCGGGAAATTCGCCGCCGCGCCATAACCCGATTCATCAGGCGGGCATGCCGTACCCATTGCCGACAGCGGGCGACGCGCACCCCGGACTCTACGTGCCGGATACGCGCCGATACTGGCATCGCGTACGGAATTTGGGTGCCCTGCTGATCCGATCGCATGCGGCTGAGATATCTGAGCCCGAAGCCCACGCATTGACAGGCCAGTTAAACCTGGGGATCGGGCATTTCGGAAAAGCGAAAGCAGCCCCTCTCGAGCCGGATTATTGTCGCTGGGTTCCGGAAACATTGCTGGGTCAGCTCAAACCGGCAATCGTCATCCTGGTGGGTCTGGCATCGTTGCTGACGCGGAATCAAAGCCGCGATTCCGATCCGTTGTCGCGATTGGGCATCGACTGGGCTGCTCCGGAGGAGGAGTTTCCGTTCGCGCCATACGAACGGGCGCAATACAGGTACCGCATGTGGACGCGGAGGAGATCCGATGGAAGAAAGATCCGATTCGTTCTCTGGCCGCAGCACCCGAGCCGCGCACCGATGACGAATGACGAGATCTGGCTGGAATCGGGCCGGGAGTTTGTCCGGCGTATCGGCTTATAAGATTCGCCCGTGAGCGCTGATTGAATGACGCGGGAGCCCGCGTCGATGAAAACCCGATTACGGGTGGCGGTGCAGAACGTGCGTCGCGATATCGGGCCAGAACTCGCGGAAGACGTTGGTCAGCGCGTCGCGGCCGATGGCATAACCGAACTTCACGGCGAGGGCGCCGGCGGTCCGGTCAGAACTGGGGTAATAGGTGGTCGAGATTCCCTGCGCCATGGCGCGGCCGAAGATCTCGGACGCATTGAAGCTGTCGCGACCATGGTAATTCGGGGTGATCAGAACCCGGGATGCCGAATAAACGGCGCGCTTCCAGATGCTGCCCTGGCCTTTCGCGTAGTAACGTTCG
>DASZUZ010000589.1:0-3023 GCA_035547415.1 Bryobacteraceae bacterium
CGGATTGCGCGAACTGGCTCGGCGGGATATCCCTTACGACCTCCTGCTGCGCCCGCCGCACCTGCCGTTAATCCCGGAACTGGCGGACCGCGTGCCTGGTCTCCGGATGGTGATCGATCACATCGCCAAACCCCTGATCGCATCGCATGGATGGGAGCCCTGGGCGCGCGACATGGAAACGGTATCGAAAATCTCCGGGATGCATTGTAAATTGTCCGGGATGATCACGGAGGCAGATCACCAGCGCTGGTCCGCGGATGACCTTCGTCTTTACGTGCAGCATGTTCTTTCGCTGTTCGGACCCTGCCGCCTGATGTTCGGCAGTGACTGGCCGGTTTGTCGTCTGGCGGGTTCATGGAAAAAGGTACTGGCCGCGTTTACCCAGGCTTGCGGGCCGCTGCCGAATCAGGAGCGGGAGAAGATTCTGGGCGAAACGGCAATGAAGTTCTATCGGCTGAGTTGATATGCGCGACAGACGGCAGTCCAACATCGAAAGGCTCCGGCAGGAAGAGTTTGACGTCCTGATTGTGGGGGGCGGTATTAACGGCGCGGGAATCGCGCGCGATCTGACGCTTCGGGAGGCCGGCCTCAATGTAGCGTTGGTCGAGAAGCATCATTTCTCTTCGGGCACGAGCGGAAAGAATTCGCAACTTATACACGGCGGACTTCGATATCTGAAATATTTCGACTTCGCCCTGGTGCGGGAAGCGTTACACGAGCGGGCGACCCTTCTTCGGATGGCTCCGGATCTGGTTCGTCCTCTGCAGTTTCTGATCCCCTGCTACGGGCGTTTCGATCGATTGTTTTACGGCGCCGGTCTGACGCTTTATGACGCCCTCTCCGGTTCCCGGTCGATCGGTCATCATCGCGCGCTGAGCCAGGCGCAGGCCATCGCTCTCGAGCCGGGATTAGCGCCCGACGGGCTGCGGGCGGGACTTCTTTTCTACGATGCCGGCGTTCATTCCGCGCGATTCACGATCGAAAATATCCTCGACGCCGAGACGCGTGGCGCATGCGTTGCCAATTACGTGGAGGTGGATCGCACCGCGGGAGAAATCCTGGCGACGGACACTCTTTCAGGCGAGCGCTTTCCGGTTCGCGCGCGCCGCATGGTCGATGCGACGGGGGCATGGTCCACCGGTGGCCCCTTGCGGCTGGTGCGCGGCTCGCATCTGATCTTTCCGCGCATTCAGAAAGGCGATGAGGCCCTTGCTTACTTCGACGAGCAGGGAAGAATCATATTTCTCATTCCCTGGGGAGAAAATGACGATCTGACTCTCGTCGGAACGACGGATGTGGATCATCAGGGAGGTCCCGACGACGTTCGTATTTCCGCTGAAGAAACCGCTTATCTGGTATCGGTGGTCCGGCGGCTTTTTCCTTCGTATCGGGGAGAGCCCGTCAGCAGCTACAGTTCGCTGCGGCCCCTGATTGCCGAGAGCGGAGAGTCCGCCACTTCCACAAGCCGTGAACACAGGATCTGGGAAACGTCCGATGGCGTTCTCCACATCGCGGGGGGCAAGTACACGACCTACCGGCGGATGAGCGAGGAACTCGTGGATGCGCTACTCCAGGAACTGCGGCCCGGACGCTCGTTGCCGTGCCGCACGGCGGAGACGCCGCTCAATACCGCGCAGATTCCATCCGACCCGGTTGCCCGGATTCGGATGGCGGTTGAGCGGGAGTTCGCGAGACGCTTATCCGACCTGCTCTATGTAAGTACGTACTGGGGATATGAACGGCTCATGCAACGCGAGTGGGTAGAGCCACTCGCGCGCGAGATGGGAAGCCTTCTGGACTGGACTCCGGAGCGCATCGAGGCCGAAATGCGCGGTGTGGGCGCCAGGCCGTGACCCGATGATCTGATATCCGGCTGCTAATCGCCCGAGGGCACGACAAGCATCTTGCCGACGCCATCGGCGTACTGAGTCGCCGTCTCAAACGCCTGCTGGATTTCATCGAGCGGCCTTGAGTGCGTAACCAGAGGCGCGAACAGGCTCACGTTTTCGGCGAGAATATCGCGCGCTCTCTCCGTCTGGTGATTCGAGCGGTAAACATTGAAGAAAGTGATTTCTTTCTTGCGCAGTCCCGGCGCATGGAACGGCACGTGTACGTGCGCCGGAATCGCTGTGTAGACCAGACGGCCGGTTTTGGCCAGTGCCGCGATGCACTGGTTCACGCTGTCGGCGCCCGCGGCGCAATCGAAAGCCACATCCACGCCGCGCTGCGCGGTGTCGTGCAGAATCTGTCTGACCGGCTCCGTGGTGTCGAGGACCACGTCCGCGCCCATCGTTTTCGCCATATCGCGGCGATGCGGAACGGGTTCCACAGCCCACACGCGGCCGGCCCCGGCGAATTTTGCCGCGGCGATCGTCAGCAGGCCGATCGGGCCGGTACCGAACACCACGACGGTTTCGCCTGGCTCAATGCGGGCAAAGCTCAGCGAATGCAGTGCCACGGCCAGGGGCTCGACCAGCGTGGCGGCGCGCAGACCCACGTGCTTCGGCACCGGAATCAGGTTGTGCGCAGGCAGATTGACTCGCTCCCGGAAAAACCCGGGTATGCCGCCCGAACTCATGAACTGCATGTCGTTGCAGAGGTTCGCGCGGCCCCGCTGGCACATTTCACACGCGCCGCAGGGGATTGCGGGTTCGAGCGCGAAATGGTCGCCGGGGCTGATTCCGGTAACACCAGACCCCGAGCGAATGACAAGACCGGCAGGTTCATGCCCGAGGATCATCGGATACTTACACGGGGAATCGCCGATTCCACCCTCCGTGTAGTTGTGCATGTCAGATCCGCAGATGCCCACGCCCGCCACCTGCACCTGTACTTCGCCTGGCCCCGGCGCAGGAAGTTCCTGCTCCACCAGTCGAAACTCTCTGACGCCGACCAGTTCCGCTGCTTTCATGGTGATTACTCCGCGCGCCGCGCCGTGAAGCGTTTGATCTCTTCCGCCAGAGCCGGAACGCAGATCACGAAGTTGCCGCCGTAAATGGTGTCCTTGCCCTCGAAATCGAATG
>DASZUZ010000590.1:0-2620 GCA_035547415.1 Bryobacteraceae bacterium
CATTGGTCTTCGGGCGATAGCCAAGCTGGTGGCCGCGAATGGCGATCTTCGGGGCGGAGGTGACGTGGAGTCCCGCGGGAATTTCCAGCGTTTGCCGCGACATGCGCAACTGGCGGAGGAAATAGCCGGCGCCGAAGATGACGCCGCGATCGTCGTTGCCGCGGATTTCGACGGAATCAGCGGAGGTGGTCAGCGTAAAGCCGTCTGCGGGACCGGAGCCGCGAGCGATCGAGATCGCCGGTTCGCCCGTTCCGGTCAGCCGGAGCTGAGTACGCTTCTCGATTTCCCCGGCGATCATCAGGGCTGCTTTGCGTTCGATGGGCGAAGCTTCGGGGCGGAGCCGGATGGCGGCATGCCGCAGGTCGAGCGCGCCAAGGCACAGACTTCCGGTGAGCAGTGCGAGCGAAGCTTTCAGGATCACTTCGCGATTATATGCAGGCCGCTACAATCGGGGTGTGCCCAAGGTAACTTTTCTTCCGGCAAACGAAACATTTGAATTTGAAAAGGGCAAGCTGCCCTACAAGGGGCACGGACGGCCTGAATCGCTACTTGACGTGGCGATGAACTTCGGCTTTCATCTGGAACACGCCTGCGGCGGAAGCTGCGCGTGCACGACGTGCCACGTGGTCGTCAAACAAGGCAACGGCAATCTTTCCGAAATGGACGACGACGAGATGGACCGCGTGGAACAGGCCGCGGACTTCCAGCTCAATTCCAGACTGGGCTGCCAGGCGGTTGTCGAAGGAGACGTAACGGTTCATATTCCGGACTGGAACCGGAATTACGTGAGCGAAGGACACTGAAGAGACGGCTCGACCGGGGGTTCGCGCCGGAACCCCCGCCGTTTTTGCGCCGCGCCCTCCTGAGCAGCCCAGGACATATGCCTGGCGCCCTCTCAGGCGGCGAATCGGAAAGCGACGTACCCGAGCAGCGCTCCGATTCCGGAGCCCGCGAGTACATCGCTGAGAAAATGCATCCCGACGATCACGCGCGAAATGGCCACGTTGGCGGCAAGCACCAGCAAAGCCGGCATGATCTCGGGGTAAAACGACCCTACCGACACGGCGACCGCGAAGGCGGTGGTGGAGTGTCCCGAAGGGAAAGAAAATTTGTCGCGCGTCACAATGTGCGCCCAGCAGTGCGGCTCGATATCGAGCGGCCGCTTGCGGCAGAAGACGCGTTTGACCTTGTGGAAGATCGCAATTCCGCCGGCTACCGCGCAGGCCGCGGCTTCGATGGCGCGGAAGCGCATCGCGTCCGACGAGAGCAGCACGGCGATGCCAACGAGGCCCCACAGCCAGCCGTCTCCGGCTCGGGTCGCAAGCAACATCCACCAGCGAATCCAGCGGGGCGCGCGCCAGCGATTCACCCGCCGCATCAGATTGTGATCCGGCGCGGCGAGCGTGGACGATAAGCTGGCGCGCGTCACAACGCCGCCTCCGATGCCGCTCCCGCGGGTTCAATGGGCCGGTTCTTCTGGCCCCAGTACCACGCGAAGACCAGTTCGCGCAGATAGTTCGCGAACGTGACGGCCGGAGCGGCCGCGAACAGGACCGCGAGAGACGCTGTCCACGGCTGCGAGCGCACGAGCGATGCCCCGATGTTCCAGACCGCGCCCGTCAGTTTCCAGTAGTCGCCGGATTCCCCGTGCGGCGTCGAGTGGCCCCGCCGCATGCCCGTGAGAAACTCTTCGGCCGAGCGCGCGCCCGGCACTTCGGTCCACGTGCGACCGGCGCAGGCGAGCGTGTGTGAATCGCTGCCTCCGATCATCGGTTTTCCAAACCGCGCGGCGAATTCGGCGGCAAGCCGGTTGGCGCAGGGGAGAATTTGCCCGTTCCTTGTTTCAACGCCGTGAAAATCACGCGCGAAGATGGCGAAGTCGTCTTCCGTGCGGGATCCGGTGAGGCTCGAATAAATGTGGTTCACCGTGACGAAAAGACGGCGTTCCACGGCGTAAGCGAGCAGGCTTTCGATATCCGTGCGGCGCCGCTGCAGTTCGATGTGATCGCGTTCGGCGATGCCATAAACGCCAGCGTGCATTTCGGTGCCGCTCGGCATGGTGCAGGTCACTTCCTCGCTCAGAAAGAAGTCGGGATGCCGGCGCAGTTCTTCCATGGCGTCGATCGAGTCGTGATCCGTTACGGTAACCAGGTCCATGCCTCGCCGCTTCAGGGTGTCGTAGAGCGCGCGAGGTTCGTTGTAAGACTCCCTGCAGACGCGGGAGAGTACCGGCACGGTGCACATGCCCGAGTGCACGGTGTGGACGTGGAGGTCGCACCTCATGCTTCCGTTGTAGCTGTTGAACCGTTACAAATCGGTGATTGAAAGGCGAAACATTAATGAAGGTGTATGTTAAGTGTTGCGAGCGCACCCCGTAGAAGCACGCCTTTGTGCGCGGAGACAATAATCCGATGAAACGTGAGTTACGCAGCCAGCAATGGTGGTCCGGCAAGGAGTATTACAATTTCGCGCGGCGGGCATGGCTTCGCTCGGAGGGTTACACGGCGGATGTTTTTCAGAACCGACCCGTGATCGGCATCTGCAACTCCTGGAGCGAACTGAATAACTGCAACGCGCATCTGAGGACCGTCGCCGAAGCGGTGAAGCGGGGCGTGTGGCG
>DASZUZ010000591.1:0-8197 GCA_035547415.1 Bryobacteraceae bacterium
CGAACCCGGTTCGCCGTGGCCGCATCCGCGTGAGCGAGGACGGTTTTCAGAATCGGCATTGCCAGGTCGTCGCGGTGATCCGCCAGATAGAGCAGTCCGAGTTGCGCGGCGGCAAGGTAGTCCCCGGGCGCGGCGGCGACAACGGATTCGAATTCGCGTTCGGCTTCAGGAAGCAGCGCCGGGTCTTTCTCGGACATGCTCAGCAGCAGGAACGCCAGTTCCCGATGCAGCGGCTCATTATTCGGATCGAGTTCCAGGGCGTTGCGGAATTCGTAGACATACGGATAGCGGGCCGGCAATTGCTCGCGCGCCAGTTCCGCCGCGCGCGGTTCACCGCCCCGGGATGCGGCCAGCAGCGCGGCCATCGCGCCCTCGGGGTTGCTCCGAGCCTTTTCCGCGCGCGCCAGTTCGAGCAGAACGGATTTCCGCTCCGGCAACAAACGAAAGGCAGTGCGATAGCTGGCTGCGGCCAGATCGAGTTCATCCCGCTGTTCGGCAAGCTGCGCCAGTTCGTATTCGGCGCTGAAAGTAGGCGGTGAGGTCGCGAGAACCTGCCGCCATCGGGCTATGCCGGTGCTGAGCGGCTCGTCAATGTTCGTAAACGCCTGCATCGCAGTCGCGCGCAACGTAGCGTCGGCGGCGGAGTCGCGTACACGCGCAAAGATGCGGCGGGCTTCCGCTTTGCGCGCGGGAGCCTCTTCACGCGCCTCGAAACAGAGAAACGCGTATTCGAGAGCAACGTGAAGATCGGCGGAATCGATTCGCATGGCCTCGCCGAACTGCTCGCGCGCGGCTTCGGTTTCGCCGGCCTTCAGCAGCGTATACGCCAGGTTCTTGCGAATATCCGTGCGACGAGGCGAGACTGCGGCTGCTCGGGTAAAGAAGGAGATGGCTGTGTCGTAGTCGCGAGCGCGGAGGGCGTCGAACGCATGTGTCAGCGACTCATAGGCAGGATCTTTCGCCGGGTCCTCAACGGAACCGGGCGTCTGCGCAAGCGCAATCGCGCCCAGCAGGCCGAGAAATGCCAGTCTGATCGCCTCTCCTTAGTGATTAGTGGCAGCACGAGAGGAAATTCTCATCGAAAGGTTACGCGTGGGTATTTGTAAAGCCTTGTGAACATACATCGCGCCCGGTAACAACCTTTCCGTCACATTCGTTCTTCAATACAGAAGGCACGCGATGCTGCTGACGCAGGCAAGGCGCGGCGCCCAAACTTAACTCACAGGAAGGTCAAGAAAATGAAGAACGCTTTTTCGCGTATGGGACAGACGTGTGCCTCTTTGCTCTTTGGAGGCGTTGTGATGGCTGGCGCACTGATGGCCGGTTCAATCAATCCGATCAGCGTGACGCTGCCGCACGCGGTCACTGTCGGATCGACAGTGCTTCCGAGCGGGCAGTACACGATGACGAGCGCCGACACGTCGGATGGCAACGAATATTTCGTGCTTCGCGGAGAGCACACGCCAACCGTTACGTTGCCCGCGCGGAAGATCGCCTCGGACAACGACGCCACGAGAGTCGTTTTGTCGCAAGAGGGTGAAACGTGGCGCTTCCAGAAGCTGTTCGTCTCGGGCGGGGGCGCCGCTTACGAGTTCGTCAACACGAAGTAAAAGGATCCGCAGGAAATGCCACGGCCATGAAGTCGCTCGTGGTTTGCTGATGATGGCTTCGATGCCCGCAGCGTCCATGGCCCGGGATCGGGTGAACCGCCCCACGAGGTTACCGCCGGCGGGCTCCAGCGTTACACTGCCGAAAGATCTCGCTCCAGGGCGACACCTGAGTTATGAAGTCTCCGGGTTGGTAAACAGGCTTCACTTCAGAGTCAGGTCGCCCGCAGTCAGGTCCGCGCGCAATCGATACTGCCCGTTCTCGCTGGACTTTCGGAAGCTCCGGAACAGCCCGTCTTTGACAACGCCGAACGCCGGAGCGTTCAGGCTTCCAGCGAGAACGGATCCCTCAGCGACGCGATAGACCTCTGGCGAGCCGACCTGAATCGTCAGATCGCCCGCGCGCAACGAAACGTCCTTGTCGCCAGTCACACCCGCAAGCGACACATTCCCCGCAAGACAGCGAACCAGCAGGTCGCTTCTTTCCGGCACGTCAATCTGAAGGCGAATTCTCCTGTTCGGACCGTTGTAAATCCGCAGATTCCCCGCCGCGAAGCTGATCCGAACGCCGTTCGGCGTGGAAGCATCCTCCAACATGCACCTGACCCGCACGGCGGACCCGGACGTTCCGGAAATGGTCACATCGCCGGAACGAACATAAATGCCAATACGCCGTCCCGGCTGCGCGGCCGCTTCGAACGGCTTTTCACAAGTGCCGGACAGCTGGCCCATAAGGACTGCCGGAAACGCCAGAAGAGCGAAAGCAGGTACTCGTCTCACACCAGAGAGTACGGACGCGCCTCGCCGCGGGTTCAGTGCGTCATCGAGTAGACGACGTAGTTCACGCCGAGGCGGATCGCGCTGGACGCGGCGTTTTCCGGATATGTGGGGTCGTCAGCGAATTCCCATGCATCGCCGATATCCGAGTTGTAGGTGATGGCCACCATGATGCGGCCCTTATCGTCATAGATGCCTTGCCAGTGTGCGCCGCGTCCGCCATCGCTGCAGTTCTTACATCCGGCGCGTACATGCGCCTGACCCGGGACCTGGATACGGTCGGAAAGATCGTAAACCGTGTGCAGAATGGGATCTCCATCCGGGATTTCGACGACCGGCCGATCCGGGAAAACCAGCTTCATGGATTCGAGAAAGACCTGCCGCTCCGTGTTGCCGTGGAAATCGTCCGCCATGAAGAACCCGCCGCGCAGCAGGTACTCGCGAAGCTCCTGGCACTGTTTCGGCGTCGGTCCCCACTCGCCAACCTGCACGGCGTAGAGCCATGGCAGATCGAACTGCTCGTTTTCGTCGAGATTGACGGGCTGCTCGACCGATCTCACCTGTATGCGGGTCAACCGTTTCAACGCCATCGAGAAATGCCGGTCCGCGCGAGGGTAATCCTGCGTCCACAGTGAGAGTCCGAGGCGCCAGTCACCCTGAAAGCGAGGATAGTAACCGTCATTTGCGCCACCGGGAAACATCATGCGCGCAAACACGAACTCGCCTGGTTGCTGCCAGTCCGGAGGCGTTTCGAACTGGTAATACTCGACTCCGTGGTACTGGCGGAAGGGCTTCTGAAAGCCGAAGAGAGTGCCGAGGCAGATCAGGGCACCAATCGACAGAACGACCGCGTTCCGAGCCGAGAAGCGCGTCATCTCGCCCTTGAGCATAGCACTGAAATAATGGAGGCTTCCCGGGATGAATCTCTTCCGCCTCCTGCGGTTTTTCCTGCCGCTGCAGAACCCGCTCGGTTTCGGTCTTACCGATTTCGTGGAACTCGGCGTGGCGGCGCTGATCGTGGCGGCTCTTCTGAGCAGGGACCGCATCGAGAGGCTGTTGCGAGCGGTCGCGGACCGTCCCGCGATGTCGATGGTGATCCTCGCGATACTTCCCGTGGCGCTGCGGTTGGCGCTACTCCCCCGTCATCCGGTTCCCGTTGCGCAGACCTCGGACGATTTCAGCTACCTGCTGCTTGGCGACACTCTCGCGCACTTCCGATTCGCGAATCCCGCTCATCCCATGCGCCGGTTTTTCGAGACAGTCTTCGTTCTGCAGGAACCGACCTACAGTTCCATCTATCCGCCGGGTCAGGGGTTCGTGCTGGCGATCGGCGAACTTCTCTTCCACCTGCCATGGGCGGGCGTGGCTTTGTCCATCGGCGCTTTGTGCGCACTCTGTTACTGGATGCTGCGGGCGTGGGTCAGTCCGGTCTGGGCGCTTGCCGGAGGACTGCTGGCGGTGATGGAATTCGGTCCGCTGAACCAGTGGATGAACAACTATTGGGGCGGGGCGGTATCGGCGATCGCCGGATGCCTGGTCTTTGGCGCCATCCCGAGGATATGGGTTTCCGGCAGGCCGCGTTACGCCGCGCTGGCGGGATTCGGACTGGGGCTGCAGATTCTTACGCGGCCGTTCGAGTCGGTGCTGCTCGCAGTGTGCGCGTTGCCGGCGCTGGTGAAGATCCGCCGCCGCGCTCTGGTGGCGGGCCTGGCGGCGCTGTTACCGGCGTTGCTCATCACGGCGGCGCAGAACAAGGCCGTCACCGGAAGTTGGACGACGTTGCCTTACATGCTGAGCCGCTACCAGTACGGCGTGCCGACGACGTTTACGTTCCAGAAGGTCCCGGCGCCCCACCGTGAACTCACGCAGGAGGAGAAGCTCGATTATCAGGCGCAAAAAGAGGTACACGGCGACCAGCCGGAGACAATCGTCACGTATTTGACACGACTTGCCGGCCGCGTGCGTTTTTTCCGGTTCTTCTTCCTTCCGCCTCTCTACGCAGCGCTGTTATTTTTTGTGCCGGCGCTTCGACGGAAGCGGTTCGCGTGGGTGGCCGGCTGCATACTGCTCTTCAGCCTCGGCACGAACATCTATCCCTATTACTATCCGCACTACATTGCGGCCGTCACGTGTCTGCTGGTACTGGCGGCCGTGGCCGGGCTGCAGCGCCTGAGCCGTTTGCGGTGGCGCGGCTTTGCTGTCGGGGGCGATGCGATGCGGCTCATCTCGCTTCTGTGCGTGGCGCACTTTCTTTTCTGGTACGGGTTACACCTCTTCGGCAACGAAGAGGTCTTCGGCGCGTCGGGTCCTTACGAGAGCTGGGACTACGTGAATTTCGGCGATACGGAGGGGCGCATCGCCGTCAACGACAGACTGGCTCAGGCCCCGGGCAGGCAACTCGTCTTCGTGCGCTATGGTCCCGCGCACCTGTTGCGGGAATGGATTCACAATGATGCGGACATCGACCGGTCGCGGGTCGTCTGGGCTCTCGACCTCGGACCGGACGAAGACGCGAAGCTGATTCGCTATTACGGCGACCGGACGGCGTGGATCGTGGAACCGGATGCCAATCCACCGCGACTGCGGCCCTACAAGACAGATTGAGAAACGATGGTCAGGCCTTTTTCGGTCCGAGCGCGATGACGAAGTATTCGGATGAATCGGGACCCGGATTTTTCCATCCGTGCATCTCGTTGGACTTCGTCGCTACAACAGAGCCCGGTCCGATTCGCGTTGTTTTGCCGCTCAGCGTGACATCGAGAACGCCGCGGCGAACCATCACCAGTTCTTCGTGAGGGTGCCTGTGAGGAGGGTGCGGCGCCATTCCCGGCCCAAGTTCAGTGATGTGCACTTCCACCGGATATCCGGTATGCGTCACGGCATCGAAAACGGCGCGAGTCTTGTTCGAGCCGTTCACCTTCACGGGGAGGTCTTCGTACGACCAGGTTCTCTCCGGAAGCAGCGGTTTTTCGCTCTTTTCCTGAGCGGCGGCCGTAGCCGCGGCCAGCGCGGGAAGCAGCATCGCGAGATCTCGTCGGGAATGGTTCATTTTGTTCGTTCTCCTGCACCAGATTCTATAACTGCTCGTGACGAAACGCCCTCTGGCGCGTCGATTTCTACAGGTGCTGTTCTATAATCGTCGCAGCACAGCGTTTTTTGTGTATGGAAGAATCGCAAGTCCCCCCTGCCGTTCACGAGGATTCCTCCCAGGCTCCCGCTCAGGGCCTCGGCGCGCTGTCGCTTTTGCGCGATATCGCGATTTCCGTGGTTCTCGCCGTCGTTCTGATCGTTTTCATTTACCAGCCGGTCAAAGTCGAGGGCACGAGCATGATGCCGGGCCTCACCGATCAGGAGCGGATCTTCATCAACAAATACGAATACAAATTCGGGGTGGGCGCCATCGAGCGGAGCGATCTGGTGGTTTTCCATTTCCCGCTCGACCCGAGCCAGTCCTATATCAAGCGAGTCATCGGACTCCCGGGCGACAGCGTTGAGATCGACGACGGAAGCGTTTACGTGAACGGGAACAAACTCGACGAACCCTACGTGCCGGACGAATACCGCGATCATCTTTCACTGCCGAAGGAAGTAGTGCCGGTCGATCACTATTTCGTGCTCGGCGATCATCGCAGTTCTTCGAACGACAGCCGGGTGTGGGGATTCGTGGATCGCCGCGAAATTTACGGCAAAGCTGTGTTTGTCTACTGGCCGCTGAATAAGATCGGCCGCGTGCACTGACTGATCAGCGCCGCGTGAATAGCCAGGAGATCAGCGAGAGCGCCACGCTGAGGAGAATGCAGGTCATCAGCGGGAAATAGAAAGCCCCGTGCTTCCCTTCGATCCGGATGTCTCCCGGCAGACGTCCCAGCCGGATTCCCACTCGTTCGCCGAGGATGACAACAATCCCCGCCATAATCAGCAGGACGCCCGCGCTGACGAGAAACCGGCCCATCTGCCCTCAGAATACACGGGTCACTTCGTCTTCATGACCCAGACGCCATTCCAGTCATCGCCCGGCGGGTGCTCCTTCATCAGGGCGACGCGCTTCAGGTAGATTTCGGCCAGCGCATCGGACGGATTGCAGTGCAACGCGTCGCGGAAGGCGCACGCAGCGCGATCCCATTGCTGTTTGCGGTAAGACGCCAGCCCCTCGCGAAAGCATTCCAGGCACTCACGCAGATTGGGAAATGTTTCATCCGTGTGATAGTCCAGAATTTCGAAGACAGAAGCGGGTTCCGTCTTGCCCTTGACGACCACGCGATCCACCTCGCGCGCCCGGTAGGTCCCGCGCAGTTTGCGAAACGTATTTTCGCTGATCAGAATTCGCGCGCTGTATTCCTTGCACGCGCTCTCCAGGCGCGAAGCGAGGTTCACGCCGTCACCGATGACGGTGTAGTCCATGCGCTTCGGGGATCCGATATTGCCGGAAACAATGCTGTCCGTGTTGAGCCCGATTCCAATATCAACCGGCTTTTTCCCGGCGGCGGTCCGCTGCGCATTCCAGCGGCGGAGTTCCGTCAGCATCGAAACAGAGGCGCGCACGGCGCGGTCTTCATCGTCCTCATGCTGCAGAGGCAGGCCGAATACAGCCATGATCGCGTCGCCGATGAACTTATCCAGCATGCCTCCCTGCTTCTGGATGCAGTCCACCATGATCGTGAAATACTCGTTGAGCAGGCTGACCGTACCGTGCGCGCCGAGGTCTTCGGTAATCGGCGTGAACCCGCGGATGTCGCTGAACAGCACCGTCGCGACGACGCTCTTGCCGCCCAGCACCTCTTCGCCGCCAGCCAGCAACTTCTCGGCGATTCCGGGATCCATATAGCGCGACATGGTCGATTTCATGCGCTTCTCGCTGCTGACGTCCTCGATCATCAGCAGCGTTCCGAGCTTTTTAGCCGGCTTTTCCTTTTCCGGCTCGCTCATGAGCGGCAGCACCGTGAGATTCACTGACAAGCGCTCGTCCTGCGCCGTGAGTTCCCGGTCCATGGTGATATCCGGTTGCAGAGTCTGCTCGACTTCGGCGATGTGCTCAAGCACCCACGCGTTCGCTTCGCCAAAGAACTCCGAAGCCGGCCGGCCAAGAATTTCCTTAGCCGTAACCCGGAATATTCGCAAGCCGGCATTGTTGCAGGAGACGATTTTCCGGTCTTCATTCAGAGTGACTACGCCGTTCGACATGCTTTGCAGCACGCCTTCGTTGTAGTTCTTCATGTTCTGAATGTCATCGAACAGTTTGGCGTTCTCGAGGCTGATAGCCAGTTGGGCGGTGAAGACCTTGAGCCGCTTCTCGTCCTCCGCGGTGAAGGGGCCGCCTTTCTTGTTCAATACCTGCGTCACGCCGATTGTTTTGCCGTTCTTGTTGACGATCGGAACGCACAGAATCGACCGGGTAAAGTAGCCGGTGCGCTTGTCGAACGAGGGATTGAAGCGAAGATCCGCGTAAGCGTACGGGATGTTGATCGCCTGACCGGACGTAAAAACCGCTCCGGCAATACCGGCCGAATTGGGAAGACGGATTTCTCCGACGGACGCGCCCATGGCAACCCGGGAGAAGAGTTCGCCCGTCTTCTCATCGTTGAGGAACAGAGTGGCGCGGTCTGCCTGCAGCATCTTCGCCGCCTCGGTAACCACTTTCGCCAGCATGGTACCCAGGTCCATGTCCGCGGTTACTTCGGCCACCAGATCCAGGAAACGCAGTTCTTCCTGGCGAGCGGCGAGCATTCGCTCCATCACCTGCGCGCTGCGCAGCGTCATCGCCGTCTGCGCCGTCATCGATTCGAGGAGTTCCATGTCCTCGCGGGTGAACTCCG
>DASZUZ010000592.1:0-3904 GCA_035547415.1 Bryobacteraceae bacterium
CTGCTTGAACGAAACGACGCTGCAGCCCTGCGGATTGACTCCGGACATCACGTGCTTGATCGTGCCGTCTTTGCCCGCCGCATCCATGCCCTGCAGAACGATCAGGAGCGCGCGCTTGTTCTCGGCATAGAGCAGTTCCTGGAGCGCTTCCAGTTTTTGCACATGCCGCGGCAGTTGCTTCGTGGCAACGGCTTTCGTAACGCCGTGCGTGTCATCGGGGGCGAATTTTCTGAGCTTGAACTTGCTGTCCGGATCTACTCTGAGCTTATCGATGTTCATGAGTTGGTGACCACTACGCTCTTCCAGTGTCGCAATCAGAATGCCGACAGGACTGCGCGCGGAGGGAGTGTGGCATCTCTTGCCGGGAATTACAGCCGATTGCCGGGCTTGCGAAGGCGCCGAATTTCCACGTTTCCCTCGCTTCCGGGTACGAATGCAAAGTTGGGGCCGGTTCCACGGCCGGCGAAGGTATTCTGCCAAACTATCTCCATGAGCGATTACCCCATGTGGATCGCCGGCGAACCCGTCCGCACCGCCGACGCTCAACCGGTCCGAGTTCCTTTTGACGGCTCCGTCGCGGGCACCATCTATCAGGCAGGACGCGAGCAGGTGAATGCCGCCATCGAGGCGGCGCTGAAGGCGTTTCCCGCGATGCGCGCCATGACGCGGCACGAGCGCGCGTCCATTCTTTACCGCGCGCACGCAATTCTTACCGAGCGCCGGGAGGAAATGGCGAAAGCGATCTCGTCGGAATCGGGCAAACCGATTAAAGAGGCGCGCACGGAGGTTGATCGCGGCCTGTTTACGCTGCTCTTTTCGGCGGAAGAGGCGCACCGCCTTCACGGCGAGGAAGTCCCGATGGACGCGCATCCCGGCGGGAAGGGGAAGACCGGGTTGCTGATCCGCGAGCCGCTCGGGGTTATCGCGGCCATTACGCCGTTCAACTTTCCGCTCAATCTGTCGCTCCACAAGATCGGGCCCGCGATCGCCGCGGGAAACACCGTGGTGCACAAGCCCGCATCCACCACGCCGATCAGCGCCGTTCTGCTGGCCGGAATCTTCACGGACGCCGGACTTCCGGCGGGCGCGCTGAACGTGATCACCGGTCCCGGAGGGATGATCGGGGATGTCCTGACGTTCGATCCGCGGATCGCGATGGTTACGTTTACCGGCAGTCCGGAGGTGGGGCAGCGCATCCGCAACCTGGCGGGCCTGAAGCGGGTCACGCTGGAGTTGGGTTCTAACTCGGCCGTCATCCTCGAGCCGGACGCCGATCTCGATAAAGCCATCCCGAAATGCGTGGCGGGCGCTTTCGCTCATTCCGGCCAGGTCTGTATTTCGGTACAGAGGATTTTCGCGCACGAAGCGATTCGGGACGAAGTAGTGACCCGGATGGCGGAACTGGCCGGCAAGCTGAAGATCGGCCATCCGCATCAGGAATCGACAGACGTGAGTTCGCTGATCACCGAAACAGAGGCGAAGCGCGTTGAAAGCTGGATCGGGGAAGCGCGCGAATCGGGCGCCAGGGTCGTCGCGGGCGGACAACGGCATGGCGCGACTGTTGAGCCATCCATCCTGACCGACGTGCCGGCGGGAGCGAAACTGAGCGCGCAGGAAGCGTTTGGTCCGGTGGTCGGGGTCAACTCATATAAGACGCTCGATGAGGCGATCAGCCTGGTCAATCAGTCGCAATACGGATTGCAGGCCGGCATGTATACGCGCGACATCGACAAGGCATTTCGGGCCGCGAGGGAAACCCATGTAGGCGGCTTCCATATCAATGAGATACCTGCTTACCGGGTGGATCAGATGCCCTACGGAGGAGTGAAGCTTTCCGGAACCGGGCGGGAGGGTCCCAGGTATGCCGTGGAGGAGATGACCGAACTGAAACTGATTACGTGGTGACCTTTTTGCGGCGGGTGCGTCCATTGAAACAGGAACCAATGCACGATGCCGCAGGAACGGTGAGTGCCAGATTGGCGGCGCCATTAGATGAAGCAGGCCTGATCCGGGCGGCCCAGAAGGGCGACCAGGATGCCTTCGAGCGTCTGGTGCGCGCCTACGACCATAGCGTGCTTCGAGTCGCCATGAATCTTCTCCGGTCGCCGGAGGAGGCGAGGGACGTGTATCAGGAAGCGTTTCTCAAGGTTTACCGGAACCTGCACTCGTTTCGGTTCGACTGCTCCTTTCACACCTGGCTCTACCGGATTGTGACAAACATTTGCCTCGATCACCTGCGGCGACGCAAGGTGCGCAAGGAAGAATCGACCGTTGTCGAAACTTCAGAGGGAATGGTGGATCGCGTCGCTCAGCTCGAAGAGGAAGGGCCTCATGCGGACCCGGAGCGGCAGATGTGGAATCGGGAACTGGCCGGCCGGATCGACCGGGCGTTGAGTGCGCTCACGCCCCGGGAACGCACCGTGTTCGAGTTGCGGCATTATGAAGGGCTCCGTCTGCGCGCCATCGGCGAGATTATCGGGACGACCGAAGAGGCGGCGAAGAATTGCCTGTTCCGTGCGACTCAGAAGATGAGGTCCAGTCTGGAAGCATTTGTATGAACTGCGAAGAGGTCATTCGGCAGATACCGCTTTATTGTTACGGCGAGGTTTCGTCGGACGTCGAGGAGCGGGTCGAGGCGCATCTCGCGGTTTGTCCGGACTGCCGGGACGAGCTGGCGCGCCACCGCTCGTTCCTGGAAATCATGGATGAGCGCGACGATGACAACGCCGCGGCTTCGCTTCTTGCAAGCTGCCGCATGGATCTGCGGAATGCGGTGACGGCTGCATCGAAGCCAGCCAGGCAGGGCTGGGTGGAGGCATTGCGAGGTTTCTCGCAGATGCATATTCCCTTCCGGATCCCGGTCGGCGCCATGGCGCTGGTCGCGCTTGGATTTTTCGGCGCTCGCTACGCTCCGGAGAAGTTTGGCGGCGTTCGCGCCGGCCTTGCGGAGCCGATGTTTTCGAGCGTCCGTTCGGTTGAGCCGGATTCGTCCGGCAACGTGCAAATCGCGGTTGATGAAATCCGCCGGCACGTGGTGAGCGGGACGATGCAGGATCCGCGAATTCAGGAACTGCTGCTTTCGGCGGTGCGCGAGGAATCGAATCCGGGCGTCCGCGTCGAATCCATCGGCGTTCTGAAGAATAACGCGGATTCCGAGCAGGTACGGCAGGCGCTGCTGGATGCGCTGACGCACGATCCCAACGCCGGCGTGCGCCTGAAGGCGCTGGAAGGACTGAAGCCTTACGCCGGGAACGAAGCGGTGCGGCGCACGCTGGCCAACGTTCTCCTGAAGGACGATAATCCCGGAGTTCGCGTGCAGGCAATCGACCTGCTCACGACCCATCACGACGATTCGATCGTCGGCATTCTGCAGGATGCCGTGCAGAAGGAAGACAACAGCTACGTTCGGACCCGTTGCAGCAAGCTGCTGGAGGAGATGAAGGCTTCCGTCGGCACGTACTGACAGATGAAGCTGGCTTTTCTCATTTTTCTCTTCACGCTTACCACCTGGGCCGGCGACAAAGTACAAATTGAGCGGGATGGCGGGAATTGGAAGGTCACGGTTTCGGGATCACTTCCTCCGCAGCCCATTTATCGCGTGACCACCGCGGGCGATCTGACCGTTCGGGGAAAGCCGTCCCGCGAAATCCACTACAGCATGACCGGTAAGGTGGACGCGCCCGATGAGGCTGCTGTCCGTCGCGTCGCGGCGGAATTGCAGGCTCGCGCCGTGAATGGTCAGCTTTATTTCGCTCAACCCGTCAGTGTGCGCCTTGAACTTCCCCGCGCCACCCGCATGCTGGCTTTGTGGAGCACAGGCGGGGCAATCGACGCATCCGGTCTTGAAGGCTCGGTGCAGGCGACGACGGCCGCGGGCCAGATTACGCTGGATCGCATCGGCGGG
>DASZUZ010000593.1:0-4115 GCA_035547415.1 Bryobacteraceae bacterium
GCCTGCTGGAACGAGTTGAGAACAGAGTGGCTGTATGCGCCCCCGTCCTCCGCGCTGCCCCAACTGATGGAGATCACGGAGGGCTTGCGCACTTTGTCGTGAATGGCCGCGCTGATCGCATCCAGAAAACCTTTATTGGTATTCGGAGCGAAGTAGACGGCGATCTTCGACGAAGGCGCAACGGCTCCCGCCACCTCGATATCGAGCAGCACTTCGCCATCCGGTCCGTTCGGATTGCCCGTCGGCCGGTTATGCCCTGAGTCAACGGAGATCGCGGTGACCGTCGGGGATTTCCCGCCGAAAAACTTGTTGAGATCGGACTGCCGGAATCCGCCTCCCAGTTCGATGATGGCGATCGTCTGCCCCTGTCCCGCATTCGCCGGCTGCGGGAATGAATAGAGGGCTGCTACCTGCTGCGGCGTGTACTGGATGCCCGGTCCCGCGTGAGGTTCGATCGGCGGCCGCACGCGCAGTTTCGGTTTGGCCACCGGGCGGTCATCCAGTCCGTCGACGCTCTGAATGATTCCGGCCAGTTCTTCCGGAATATGAACGGGTCCCGTCCTGCCGCGGAACGTGACGCCATCCGGCATCTCATAGCAGTCGAGAAAAGTCTGGAACGCGAGGCTCATATCGCGGACCGCGCCGCGCAGATAAACCGCGTGATGCCCTTTCTCGATCCTGCTCACGGAAAGATTATGTTCCCGGGCGAATTCCTCGATTTTCTGAATACTCGCGTCGTCAGTCGCAAAGGAGTTTTCGTACTCCTCCCGCGTCAGGTACTTCCTTTCGCGGATCGGCTGGCTCGCCAATTCTTCAATCTTCTTGTGCATCGCATCCGGAGCTTTCAAAGTAATCCGGACTTCGATGCTGTCGTCGCCGCTGATCGGTCCCTTTACCCGCGATCCACGTGGCGCGGTACGCTCGCTGCCGGGTAATGGAGTCGTTTTTCGTGTCGGCATCAGGGCCTCCTGTCTGGCTTATATTGCCACGAATCAGGAAAATCGGCGCCCGTTTCCCCGCATGGAAACCGTATTAACGGTTCGAAAGGAGACTGTGCGCCCTGACGCCACTGGAGCGGGGAACGACTACGAAAGAAGCTTCGCCGCCGGCTTGGCGAAATACGTCAGGACGAAGTCGGCTCCCGCGCGGCGAATCGACGTCAGACTCTCGATCATCGCCCTTTCGAGGTCGATCCAGCCGTTCGCCGCCGCCGCCATGATCATCGAATACTCGCCGCTCACCTGATACGCCGAAATCGGAACGTCGAACCGGTTGCGCGCTTCGCGAATCAGGTCCAGATAAGGCATGGCCGGCTTGACCATGATCATGTCCGCCCCCTCCTCGAGATCGAGTTCAATCTCCCGCATGGCCTCGCGCGCATTGGCCGGATCCATCTGATAGCTGCGCCGGTCGCCGAACTGCGGAGCCGACTCCGCCGCTTCCCGGAACGGACCGTAGAACACGGATGCGAACTTCGCCGCATACGAAAGAATGGGCGTCTTCTGAAATCCGTTCTTATCGAGCGCGGCGCGAATCGCCGCCACGCGCCCGTCCATCATGTCCGAAGGCGCTACGACGTCCGCTCCGGCTCGCGCGTGAGACACCGCCGACTTCGCCAGCCATTCGAGCGTCGCGTCGTTATCCACATCGCCATCCACGATGAGCCCGCAATGCCCGTGGCTCGTGTACTCGCAGTTGCACACGTCCGTCATCACGAGCAGTTCCGGCGTTTCGCGCTTGATCGCGCGAATGGCGCGCTGCACGATTCCGTTATCGTCGTAAGCGCCGGACGCCTGTTCGTCCTTGCTCTCCGGCAACCCGAAAAGAATCACGCCGCCAATCCCCAGCGACTGGATTTCGCGGCATTCTTCCACCGTGGTATCGATCGACAACTGGCATTGCGGCGGCATGGAGCCGATCGGACGGCGAATGCCTTCGCCGGGACAGACGAACAGCGGCAGGACAAAATTGGCGGGGTCGAGGCGCGTTTCGCGCACGAGTCTCCGCATCGATTCGCTCGAGCGCAGACGGCGCGGACGGTGAACGGGAAAAGGCATCTGAAAAGAATTTTATCGTTGCGGTTCCGCGCCTCGCCGCCGGAACGCTATTCCCGGTCGCGGAGCTTGTCGAGAAAGTGGAAAATCGCCACTCCGATAACGGCATTGATCCCGGCAAGCGCCAGTTCGGACTGCAGTTCGAAAAGCACCGGCTGATCCAGCAATGCCCGCTGCAGCACCCAATAAAGGAACTGGTGGAAGACGTAAAAGATGAAGCAGAGAACCAGCCGGATGAACGGGTGTTCGATATCGAACTGCATGCCGATCGACGCCGAGAGATACCCCACGAGCGTCTTGCAGATGCCGAACATGCCGATCTTCTGCGAAAGCAGCGAATCCTGGGCGAGACCGAGCGCCATCCCGATCGAAAGCCCGCGAATCTGGGAGCGGCGCATCAGGGCGAAATAAATCGTCACCAGAAGCGGCAGGTCGATGCGCGAAATGAATTTCAGGGTCTGGAAAAGCGGTAGATAAACCTGAATAATCAACGCGATCAGCGGGATCGCGAAGAAGACCCAGACCGGATACCGGGTGCGCCGGACCTGCCGCGCGTCGTCGATCAGAATGCGCTCGGTATAGGCCATCAGGGTTTCGGAGGAGCCTGCGTGGCGGGCGTCTTCGGCTCGGCGGGTCCGGTACGAACCGCGGGAGGAACCGCGGCGGAGTTCGGATTCGCGGGAGCGGGACCGGCCGGCGCATTCACGCCGGGAACCTTGATGTTGAAATTGGGCGGCGGCGTGCCCGGTCCGCCTTCGCCGAACTGATGGTTCTGCGCGGCCCCGAGTTTCCGGTACTCCTCCAGCAACTGATCCGCCTGCGTCCCGCGTTTCCCCGGTTCCGGCGCGCTCACCGCGGCCGCGCTGGCATCCGGCTTGACGTCCGGAGCGAGAAACACAGGCGCATCCGAAGGCGGAGCTTCGGGGATCTCCTGATGAACGGGATCGACGATCACCAGCACCTCTTCGGGCGCGCTCTCAACCCCGAGGGGCTGCACGATGATGTCCTGGAAATTGCTGCCTTCCTTCACGCCCGTCACTTTGCCGGCGGGCAGGCCCTTGGGGAAAACCCGGTCCTCGCCGGAAGTATAGAACGTCTCTCCGACTTCGACCTTCTGGCCGGCGGGGACGTAGTCCACGCGCGCGGTCTCGTTGCCGAGGCCCTTCAGCACGCCGTGTACATGGTTCTTCTGCGATTCCACGCCGGCCGCAAATCCGGGGTCCGTCACCGCCAGCACCTGGCTGGCGAACGGATAAACACCCACCACGCGGCCGACGATACCGTCCGGCGTCACCACCGCCATTCCTTTGTGAACGCCGGAGGCCGCGCCGCGATCGATCAGCACCGTCTTCGAACCCATTCCCGTAGTTGTCCCGATGACCCGCGCGCCGATCATCTTCGAAGGCGTACGCGCCTGAAATCCCGCCAGCGACTGCGCGCGTTCCGCGGAAGCCAGTTCGTTTTTCAGGAACTGATTTTCCATCTTCAGCCGGTCCATTTCCGAACGGAGTTTCCGGCTTTGCTCCCGCGCGTCCCGCAGGGCGAAATAGTTGCTGAAGAAACCGGTCGTGCCGTTGCGGGCGGTCTCGATCGCGCTCGCCACCGGCGTGACCGCCGTGATCGCCCAGACGCGGACCAGAGGCACATCGCTGTCGCTCTTCACCTGCCAGGCGAGCAGCACGAGTTGGGCGAAAATGACTACCAGCAGCACGGTGATGTTCCGGTACCGGTAGAGCAGAGATTCCATGTCCGCGTTTCCTGGGGCAAACCAGCCCCCAGATTAATTCTCGCTCAATTATCGATGGATATTTTGCGAAGCAGCTTGAAATCGCTGAGCATCTTGCCGGTGCCCAGCACGACCGAGGCAAGCGGATCGTCGGCGATGGAAACCGGCAGACCCGTTTCCTCGCGGATGCGTTTGTCGAGATTGCGGATCAGCGCGCCGCCGCCGGTGAGCACGATGCCGCGGTCGCTGATATCCGCGCTGAGTTCCGGAGGCGTGCGTTCGAGCGCCACGCGGATCGCGTTGACAATGGTGGCGATATTATCGGCCAGCGCTTC
>DASZUZ010000594.1:0-2109 GCA_035547415.1 Bryobacteraceae bacterium
GTATCCCCCGAAATCCGTCGTCCAGTACCAGCCGTAGCTGGAGCCCGCGCCATAAGCGCGGCCGATGCCGATGGCCGCGAAGGAAGGGTTCAGCATATTCTTCCGGTGAGCATAGGTGCAGGTCCCGGAGGCGTCCGGATCACAGGCATTCATCCACTGGCTCAGCACGCTCTGCGCGTCCGAATAACCTGCCGCGATATTTTCCCCCCATGGCGAATACGTGTATCCGAAGGCGGCGAGGCGAGAGCCGGGATCGCGGCCCAGGCTGTCCGTATGGCTGACGTAGTTCTTTGACGCCATGTCATTACTCATCCACGTGGACGAGTTCTCAAGCGTGGGCGAAACTTTGAGCGGACCGGCTCCGTTTTGCGCCCGGTAATTGTTGATCAGCGTCAGAAACGCCGATTCTTCCGAATCGAGCGCGGTGGTTCCTCCTCCACCGCCCGGAGGCGGCGCGGGAGTGGGAGTTGGCGAAGTTCCCTGCCCGATTCCCGGTTCGTATGTCCAATATGGCGTTCCGGATGCGAGGACGCATGAAACACCCGCGACGTTTGCTGCGCCCGAAAGCAGCGCGGCCAGATGCAACGGATCCTGCCACACGCCGTAGACAATGTAAACGGGATCGGACGTAAGATATGCGAGGTTCTCGCTGACCAGGTTGTATCCCAGACTGGCGGCGGTCGTATCGTATCCTTCGTGCGGATTAAATCCGGTAGTTCCGGGCAAATGCGACGCCATATATGTCGCAAACTGGACGGCGCGCGTCTCGGCGTCCTTATTGCCGAGGGTATCGGGCCTCAGGCTCGCGGCGCCCTTTTCCGAACGGAACTGATTAATCTGAGTGAATAGCCCGTTGATCATGGAGTCGTCGCACCAGGTCATGCCGGCTGGAAGCGTGACCTGATGCGTAATCGTCTGACCGTCAGCGGGGCTGATCAGAAAGGAACCGCAGACGCAAGTCGCGGCGGCGAAAAAAGAGAAGAAATGTACGCGCATAGTTAGCCTGTCGAAGCAACAACCAGGATCGCAGCGATTCAGGGATACTAAGACGCGATGCTAACATGATGCGCAAATGCGCGAATAGTCTGTATTTAGGGGATGTCGAGCGCGGATTTCATTGACGCACGTACCCGATAACCGTGGTCGCATTTGCCGAACGCGTGAATTTTTCCGGCGTCACGATGGATATTTCCGCCGTGCCGACATGCAGCGGCTTGAATTCAGCGATGGCGTGATCGGACCCCGAGGGAATGGTCACCGCGGAAACAAGAGCGCCGATTTCGGGATTCGCGTTCTTCAATTCAACCTGAAGCGTCAGCCCTCCGCGAAGTGGCTGCACGGTGATATCGGCGCACCGATGAGTCACGGGATCGAGTTGCGCGGTCCACGCCACCAGATGCATCGGTTGCGGCTTCGACAAATTAGCGTAAAATCTGTGGACTCCATCGGGAGCCTCGATGCGAAGCACCTGCGCCTCGTCGGGCGGTCCCTGCGACGCCGGCGTCAGAACGACGCCCGATGGCGCGAGCGTGACGATCGCCGTTCTGCTCCGGAATCCGGGCGCCGTTGCCGAATACGATACTGTTCCCGAATGTCCGAGAGCCTGAACATAGTAACGGCCCGATGTCTCCCCTTCCGGGATTGTAACGTCAACGGATTTCGTCCCCACAAGACTTTCCGATTTCGATAACAAAAGCGCGCCCGGATCTTCACTGGTGAGTGTTACTTTGATGCCGCCGTGCGGCGCGATTTCACCAATCGAGAGGACACCGCCGAGTTCGAGATTTTCGCCGATCACAAGCTGGTCGGAAAGGGCAATGCCTGGTTTTCGCACAGACGCCCCGAGACTCGCATACTGCTCGGGAGTACTGAACCGGTCGGGTACTTTGAGCGAGAGGACGGTTTCGCCCTCGCCGGCGGGGCGAAACTGCAGGATCACGGAACTCCTGCCCGGCGGCAGCACAAGCGGAGAGTCCACAACACGGCCGACCTCGGCCCTTGAACTGATAACCTCCACGGGTACCGGATACCCGCCCGCGACATACTGCTCGACCGGGTTCTTGCCCGCTGCATCGAGACGCGCGGCGTAAAGGCTGACCCGTGTAAACC
>DASZUZ010000595.1:0-13562 GCA_035547415.1 Bryobacteraceae bacterium
TCGCTCGAGCGCCAGGCCGCTTTCGGTTGCTTTGCCGGAAGACTCAAACCACGCCTTCACATGCGCTCCGGAAAAATCCCGGCGCCAGGAGATCGCGGCGACGTCAATGACCGCCTTTTGTCCGGCGGCGATCAGAAGCCAATCCGCGGGTATCAGAATCGTTCCGAGGTCGACCGGATTCACCAGTTTGTCGGGTCTCGCGATGGCGTCGGCTTCAAAATCGGGTAGCCTGACCGGCTCGCGCAACAACTCGTTGTCCTGTCCCTGATACCTGCATTTGGCGGAGAGGACCAGTTCATCCGGGTGCGAAGGGAACGAAGTCGTATCCGTGAACAATCCCCCGCTCTGGCCCAGGTTCAGTACGTGACGCGCCGTTTCATGACCGTCCTGAAAGGCGGTCAGATAGTACTCGCGGAGCGGGCGGCTCGCGGCGGAGATCTCTACAACGGCAGTCACCGGACGTCCGACACGGCCGAGGCCGAAGGGCGGGCGCCAGGGATGCCCTTCGTCGAGGTGGATTTTCGCCGCTACTTTCTCTTCGCACGGAAGCTGCGCGTGCGCCTGGAGGGCGGCAGCGGTGAATATCAAAAGGATTCGGCGAAGTTGCGCGCGCATGGTTCAGGAAAGGATTCCAGCGTTCGGCCGAGCGAGAGGTGAAGAGAATTCATGTTCATTATTTCTGGATGAAGATCGCTCATATGGCGAATTACGGTATCGCATCCGGCTCCATGCGTCAAGAATTCCATTGACACCAGTCATGGATTGAGCTAAAGGTAATTGACTGAAATTCACACATTTCGTCTATGCCATGAACTAAATTCATTTTCCGGGGGCTCAAAAAGGGGGCAGTCAGATGTTTACCCACTGCAGAAGCGCCTGTTTTGTGGCTTTGTTCCTTTCCTGCGCCGCCTACGCCCAGGTAGAGCGAGGAACCATCAGCGGAACCGTACACGATCCGTCGTCCGGAACTGTACCGGTCGCGACTGTGACGGTCAGGAACGTCAACACCGGGGTACAGGTCTCCACTACGACGAATCAGGCCGGCGAGTATGTCGCGCCGAATCTCATACCTGGCGAATACTCCGTCGCCGTGACTCACACGGGATTCGAGTCCGTCACAGTCTCCGGCATCATCCTGCACGTCGACGAGCGTCGTGTCATCGACGTCACACTCCCAGTGGGCGCCATCACTCAGAACGTGCAGGTGGAAGCGACATCCCCACTGCTGCAGACGGAATCCGCGTCGGTGGGAAACGTGATCACGCGGCGCGAGGTATCGGAACTGCCGCTGAACGGCCGGTCGGTCTATCAACTCGCCTACCTGAACCCAGGAGTGACCGCAGCCATTCCGACGCAGAATGCGAACAACACGAGCATCCCGGATAATGCGCGAGCAGCTCAGGGACTGTCCGTAAACGGCCAGCGGCAATCGAACAACACGTTCATTCTGGATGGCGTTTACAACAACCAGATCAACCAGGGACTGATCGCGATTCTGCCTCCGCTCGAAGCCGTACAGGAGTTTGTTGTCGAAACCAGCAACTTCATGCCGGAGATCGGGCGAGGAGGGGGCGTCGTGAACGTCACGCTGAAATCCGGCACGAACAGCTTCCACGGCCAGTTGTTCGAATTCCTCCGCAATTCCGCGCTCGACGCGCGAAACTTTTTCGACTACACAACGCCGCGGCGTTTGCCGAACTTTGTGCAGAATCAGTTTGGCGGCGCTTTCGGCGGCCCTGTCCGGAAGAACAAGACTTTCTTCTTCATGGACTATCAGGGCTTCCGGCAACGGCAGGGGCAGAGCTTTGTCGCGACGGTTCCGAGCGCCAGCATCCGACAGGGAAACTTCTCCGGAACGGCCCGGCCGATCTACGATCCCGGCACCTACAATGCGGCAAACAACACACGCCAACTCTTTCCCGGCGGCATCATCCCGCAGTCACGTTTCAATTCCGCGTCGGTGAACGTGCTCAAGTACTACCCGCCGACCAGCGGCCAGGTGCTTGCAAACGGGGAAACCTTCTTCTACAGCGGGGCATCCCGCAGCAACGATCAGGACTCATTCGACGTGAAGGTCGACCAGAATTTCGGCGACAAGGATCAGCTCTCCGCGCGCTTCAGCTATGGCGATTCGAATACCGTGCTTCCAGGCGCATTCAGCAATTTGCCGCAATATGCGCCGGCGGTCGGCGGCGCCCTGACCACGGGGGGCGCGGGATTGCTGACCGGCTTCGTCTCCAATCCCGCCCGGAGCGCCGGGGTGCAGGAGATTCACAACTTCAGCCCAAGCACAATCAACGAATTCCGGGTGGCATACATTCGCGCCGGCAGCGACGCCACACAACTCGGTTTCGGCAAAAACTATGGAGACCAGCTCGGCATCCCGAATGCCAATATTACGGCCAACAATTCCGGGTTCCCTCAGATTCCGATTACGGGACTGAGCACACTGGGCGACACCGCATTCTTCCCGTTGATAGAGCTCGAGAATGTCTATCAATATCTCGATAACGTGACATTCATCCGCGGCCGGCACACGTTCAAAGCGGGAGTCGACTTCAAGAAGGTGGGAAGAAACTTCACGCAGATCCTCGGCGCTCCGGCAGGTTCGTTCAGCTTCGGGCCAAATTTCACTGCCGATCCCGGCAATCCGGCGGTCACAGGCAACGCTTTTGCCGATTTCCTGCTCGGGATTCCAACTTCCGCCAGCGTGATTACGAATTCCGGCCTGGCCGGCTTGCGGACGACAGAGTTGTCAACCTACTTCCAGGATACGTGGAAGGTCTCCCAGAACCTCACATTGAGCTACGGGCTTCGATATGACCTTTTCACGCCGCAAACGGAGGTGCACGATCGCCAGGCGAACATCGATCCCGTCACCGGCAAACTGGTCTTACCAGGGCAAGGGGGGAGCTATCCGGGCCTCTCAACCCGCGCTCTGGTGTCCACCAATCAATTGAATTTCGCACCGCGATTCGGGTTCGCTTACAAGATTGGCAGCAAGGCCGCGGTGCGCGCTTCTTATGGACTCTTCTATTTCCCGGAATCGCAGGCCGGCCAGCAGATGACGCTGAATCCGCCGTTTGTTGGCGGCAATAATTTTGTCAATACTCCGATACCGCAGCAGATTAACCGCACGTTTGACCAGGGCCTGCCGGCATCGACCGGGCTGATCCCCATCAACAACCCGACGGGCGCGTTCAATGGACGATGGCCTCAGAACCACACAGCGTACGTGGAGCAATGGTCTATCAGCGTCCAGCATGAGATCACTTCGTCGCTGGTGGCGGAAGTAAATTACGTAGGCAATCTATCGCTGCACCTGCAGGATCAGTTCAATTTCAACCAGCCGTACCCCGGTACCGGAAATGTGCAGGCACGGCGCCCGTTCTACTTCGCAGATCCGAATCTGACCGATTTCACTTACATTGAGCAGCGCGGCGCAGGCGCTTATCACGGACTGCAAGTCAATCTGAAGAAGCGTTACTCGGGCGGTCTTTCCTTCCTGACGAACTATACCTGGTCGAAGTCCATCGAGAATCCCGGGAGTAATTACGGCAACGCCGGGCACCAGAACGCGCGTAATCTCGATGCAGACCGCGGGCTCGCCGGGGGCGATGTCCGGCACCGCTGGGTCAGCAGCGTCCTTTACGAACTGCCCTTCGGCAAAGGGAAGCCGTTCGCATCAGGCGTGAACGGGGCCGTGAATGAAGTCATTGGCGGATGGCAGTTCGGGGCCGTGGGTACTGTTCAAAGCGGATTGCCATTTACAGTGACGGGCGGGGCGGGCCGTCCAAACAGGATCTGCAACGGCCAGACGCCGTCCGGAGGCCAATCCGTCAGTCTCTGGTTCGATCCGACCTGTTTTCCGCTGCCGGCGCCGGTCCCCGATCTCGTCAACGGCGGAGTATACATTCCATTTGGCAACTCCGGGACGAATGTCCTGACCGGGCCCGGGATCGTGGACTTCGATTTATCGGCGTTCAAAGTATTTCCGATCAGCGAGACACGACGGGTGGAGTTTCGCTCCGAGTGGTTCAACGCCGCCAACCACCCGCAGTTCCTGAATCCGTCAGCGGCCGTGAACACGGGGACCACGGGTAAACTGCTGAACGCAAGACCATCCAGGCAGATCCAGATGGCCCTCAAGTTTATATTCTGATCGGTGGGGCGATTGCGGAGAGCGTCAGGTGAGCCGCTGTTTCAGCAGTTCCTCACCCGCGTTTCGCAACTGAACGGCAGTCCGGTCCTTGTGTTTTTGAGCCAGGAACACAAAGAGGGCGTCAACCAGAGCGAGTTGTGTCACCCTCGATGCCAGCGGCGCCTGAAAGTATTTGATCTCGCTCGGCGTCGCGAAAAGGGCGTAGTCCGCGCACTCCGTAATCGGCGATTTCATCGAGTTCGTGAGACAGATGGTCTTCGCTCCCCGGGCCTGCGCGACTTCGAGACAGTGGACTACCTCGCGTGTGGATCCTGAACAGGAGATTCCGAAGGCCACGTCGCCTTTTCGCAACTGGGTCGCGGCGATCAGTTGCATATGCGAATCGGCCTGGGTGGACGCCGGCAGGCCGATGAGGCGGAGTTTGCACGACGTCAGGTACGCCACGGGATACGACATGCCGATCGCGAACAGCTCAATGTGACGAGCGCGATCGATCGCAAGCGCGGCGTCATTCAGGGTCTTCTGGCTGTTGATCTGCAACGTTTCCATCAGACTCTGGGCGTGAAACTGGAAGACCTTCTCGAAAAGAGAACCGCTCTTCGCGCCGTTCCGGTCCGTATCCGGACCGAATCCCGAGAATCCGCTCTGAGCCAGTTCGCGCGCGACGGCAATCTTGAAGTCGGCGAAGCCCTTCAATCCGAGACTTCTGCAGAATCCGACGATCGAGCCGACGCTCGCGCCGCATCCATCGCGCACTTCGGCAATCGAGGACGAAAGTGTTCTCTCCGGATCCTGCAGCACATACTCGGCAATGAGGCGTTCGGTGGGATTGAGCGAAGGCAGAATGCCCTGCATGTATACGAGAAGAGGTCGCTTTGCATCGTCTTCCATAATTGGCCCGGCGGTCGACATTTCACCTATCGCGAGTCCAGAACCCAGGACTTAGACTGTACTGCTCAACCCGCTTTAAAACGATCTTCTCACGTCCTCGAGAATAATCACGATTCCTTTATGCCGCAACATCCACGCGCTCCGACGTCAGAGCCGAGCGTCAGCAGTCGCAGCTAAACCGCGGTCTGCTGTTCATTCAGGAAGCCAACTGCCTCGTCAAACGTGAACACACCGGCGAAGCAGCCGAGTTTGCGGGTACACGATGCCCCAACCACCCCGGCGAAAGACAAGGTGCGCTCGAGATCCCAGTTTTCCAGAAGACCGGTAATCAGCCCCGCAGTGAACGCATCACCGGCGCCGGATTCGTCAACCGTCTCCACCGGGAATGGTGGCGTCACGATCACGCGGTTGCGCCGCATGGCCAGCGAGCCACGTGGCCCACGCGTGATCACCATGGCGCACTCGGGATTCACGGCACTAAGCCGCTGCGCCTGCAGACGCACATCGCCGCATCCCGTCAGGCGCGCCGCCTCATCCTGATTGGGCAGGAAATAATCGGTGTATCGCAGGGCCGGGGCGATATGGCCGAGTCCGAACGAGCGACCCGCCGGCATGACGACATCCAGCACTGTGGTGATGCCGCGGCTCCTGGCTTCGCGAAAGAGAAGCGCCAGGTCGTACGAGGTAAACGACGGGGCGGCGAGATAACCGCCCACGTAAAGAACTTTGGCGCCCTCCAGAACCCCGTAATCGATGTCGGACAGAGTCAAATCGGCATTGGCGCCGATACAGTGAAGATAACGCCGGTCCTCACCGTCCACATTGAATATCACCGTGCCCGAGGTGGGATGCATCGAAGCGCGACGGATATGTTCCACTCCGACCCCGCGCCGCATCAGTTCGGAGATGACGAAATCGCCGAAGATATCGAGCCCCACCTTGCCGGCCACATTGACGTCCAGACCGAGGATTCTCAGCGCCACCGCGGTATTCGCGGCGCAACCGCCGACGCTCATGACGAAGCCCGAAGTCGTGGTCAGTTCACCCGGTTCCGGGAGTCGACGGATCGGGTTGGCAAAGACATCTGCAACGAGGATGCCCACACATGCGACAGACATACGATTTCGTCCCCTGAAAGCCTTCCCCAAAGGCTACGGAGCATTCTAACGAAATCAATCGTCTGGCGCGCGCTCCCTGGCGGGAGAACTCTACCGGGTACGCCGATCGAGCGGCGCGACCGGATTCGAGCCCCCGCGCGAAGCGGCCATCGGCTTCACTGTCAGCCTGAAGGTCTTGATTTCGAATGGCCTCAGGTCAAAGGTAAAACGGTCGGGTTCCGCCTGGATCTCCGAACCGCGGTCTTCCACGAGATTACTTTCCCGCACCTGGCTGATAGCGGCGCGGGAGGTCAGCCGCACCGATTTTGCGGGTTCACCGGCGGCCTCGTAGACTCTGACGATCGTGGCGCCGTCCGCGCCGGGCTTCAACGCGGATGTCACGACGGCGTCGTTCGAGACCTCCATCATGCCCCACCGGGCCGGCAAGTCTCCGGAATGCGGCGCGGCCGTTCGCACGATCAGCGGATTGTTGAAGTCGAGTCCGGCGCGCCATGGGGACGCCGACCGCCAGTCCCCGGCATGCGGAAGGATCGCATAATCGTGCGTATACTTTTTGCCGATCCCGAGGCCGGTATCCGATCCCACGCCCGGCTCGAAGCCGCCAATAAAGCGATACGAGATGAGCCGGGCGGAGCGCATGAGGGACAACATCATGGTTCCATCCGCGATGTTGTTGCCCGGCAGGCCACGATTGATCAGCGCCACGCCTTTGCCGCCACCCGAGTAATCGACCCAGTTCTGGGCAGGAAACTCCTGCCGTTCGCGCCTCTGAATCGCGCCGAACGGAATTTCATGCATTGCGGTTCCGTTGTGAATGGAAGTCGGAAACAGAACGCGATAGCGCACGAACTCTTCTTCATTCACCAGATCCGTACTGACGTCGATCCGGCGCACGCCATTGTAGACGCGCACCCGCGTCGCAAACTGGTTTTTGCCGAAGGGATGCGCAATGTGAAATTCGGAGAAAACCGGACCGGACGTGGCGGCGCCGCTTCCGCCGACGAACTCATTGCTCCATTGCGTATACGAGGGCCGCGGCGGCAGGATGTCTTTCTTCATTGCCGTCAGGCGTCCGCCATTCAGCGTCCCGTACAGTTCCCAGAAATCCCCGCCGTCATACTCCCGGGCCACCACATTTCCTGGACCGGCGAGAACTTCCCAGTTGTTTTCCTTCAGCACCAGGCTGGTCATCTCGCCGGTCCAGAGATTGAAGGTGATCCGGTAGAACTCGTTCTCGATCGCGCCGGTATCCTCATGCATGCTCCGGTGAATGGATGCGGGCGCGGACTGTTGCGCAGCCGCCCCGGGGACAGCATGATAGACTGCGTACCCCATGGCAGGAACATCGCGGGCGATGAAGGCGATGCGTGCCTGGCGAATCCCGCCATCGTCATTCCGCAGAACGTTTTCCATCTGAACCGGAACAGGCTTGCCCTGGGAATCTGACAATGCGAAGTTCTGCACGCCGGAATCCGTAAACGAAACGTCCACTTCCGCGACGTCCGTCCGGGGCCAGCCGAGGGTGTTGAAAACGACGACCGGCACGCCCTGACCTGCTGTATCGATATGCGCGGCGATCGAGTCGAGACTGGTGTCCACCATTTGCCGGCCCAGCGTCTGCGCATAGTGGTAACGCTGCAGGGAGTCGTCATAGACTTTGTCTACCATCACGCCGGATGAAAGATCGTGCGCCTGGTTGAAGAGGACCGGCTCCCACGCGCGCTCGATCGCTTCGCGCCGGGGAGGGATTCCGAGCGCGCCTCCAATCACACTGAGCTTTTCCGCGGTGGTGAGCAGCCGTTCCGAGTCCCGCATGGCCTGCTTCACGTCGATGCGACTGCTGTAAATGCCCTGAAATACCGGATTCAGTTCGCCCGAGATAACCGGGCGATCTTGACGCTTCGAAACGAGGGCCTCGAAATCCGCCGGGGTGGCAAGTCGCAGAAGAAAGGGTTCCTTCCCGGATCGATTGAATTTCCCGATCATTTCAGGCAGTAATTCCTCGGGCTCGGAGACGTCCGCTCCGGAGAGCATGACGCGCTCGCGGCCCCGCGTGAACGGCGTCAGCCGGGCAAAGACGTCCTGTACTTTGCGGTCGAAATCGCTCTCCCCGCCGGGTATATCGTGCATCACACCGTAGCCGAGGGGGAGCCAGAAGGCCGGGATCCGGGTTCCATCAATGCCCTGCCACAGAAATTCACTGGGCGTGTCGATGCCGGGAACGCCGCGCTGGAACCAGTAAGACCGCATCCCCGCAAGCTTCAGGATCTGCGGCATCTGAGCGTTGTGGCCGAAGGTATCGAGCGCCCAGCCTGTGGTCACGTCATACCCCAGCTTGTCGCGAAAGAAGCTCTTGCCAAGCAGATACTGACGCACGATGGATTCGCCCGAGGGTATGTTGTTGTCGTGCATCGTGTCCGTACCGCCGACCAGTTGGAGCCGGCCGCTCGAAAGCATCTCGCGGAAGGTGGCGACCTCGGCGGGATATCGTTCGAGGAACGGACGCACGTAACACATCTGATCGAGAACGAAACGGTAGTCCGGATATTTCTTCAGCAGATACAGCGCCTTGAGGATATTCGGAAGACCGATCTCCAGATACTCTTCGCGAGTCTTAAAAACCGCGCCCTCCCAGTGCGTGTGCGGCACGACGAGCACGACATCTCGGGAGGACGGCGGCGGAGCGGCCGTTCCCGGGACCGCAAGCACAATGAGGGACAGAGCTGAAAACAGCAGGGTGGTTCGCATGATAGCCGGAGTCACGCTTTCAGGGCAGTCTGGATCACATCGCCGGAGACATCCGTGAGGCGGAACGGACGGCCGTTATAGGCGTAAGTGAGGCGTGTGTGATCGAAGCCCAACAGGTGAAGAATCGTGGCATGAAAGTCGTTGATGGAGTGCGGTTCGGAGACTGCGGCATAACCAAAATCATCGGTTGCGCCGATTACCTGGCCCGGCTTGATGCCGGCGCCGGCCATCCAGACGGAAAAGCCTTTCGGATTGTGATCGCGGCCGCGAATCGACTGCGAGATCGGAAGCCTGCCGAATTCCGTATGCCACACCACCAGCGTGGAATCGAGCAGACCTCGGGCTTTCAGATCTTTGATCAGACCGGCAATCGGCTTGTCCACGGGCGCTGCACGCTTGCGATGATTTTTCTCGATGTCGCCGTGCGCATCCCAGGAATCGTCCAGCGCGTTGGCGCCCCCAAACAGTTGAACAAAGCGGACGCCGCGCTCCACGAGTCTGCGGGCCAGCAGGCAGTTCCGCCCGAAATGCTCGCATACCGGATCATCCAGACCGTATAGTTTGCGGGTCGCGTCGCTCTCGCGACCAACGTCGACCGCTTCCGGGGCGTGACTCTGCATCCGGTAAGCGAGTTCATACGATTCGATTCTGGCCGCGAGTTCCTGATCGCCTTTGTTCTCTTCCAAATGAAATTGATTGAGCGTTTTGATGAAATCCAGCCGGGTGCGCTGCTCGGCCTGCTCGACAAGCGGAGGAGAGGCCAGGTCGGCGATCGGTTCCCCAGTGTTGCGAAATGCCGTGCCCTGATAAGCGGCCGGCATGAATCCGGCGCTCCAGTTCTGCGCGCCCCCAAGCGGACCGCCCATCTTGTCCAGCAGGACGACGAAGGCGGGCAGGTTCTGATTCTCCGTACCGAGACCGTATACCGCCCACGACCCGAGGCAGGGCCGGCCGGGTTGGATTACACCCGTCATCATCTGAAGAATCGCGGGTGTGTGATTGTTGCTCACCGCGTGCATGGAGCGGATCACCGCGATATCGTCCGCGCATTCGCCTGTATAACGAAACAGTTCCGACACGTCGAGGCCGCTTTCACCATAGCGCCTGAACGTGAACGGACTCTTCAGGAAAGTTCCCGGATACGGGAAGAAGGTCTCGATATTCATGCTCGCGGGCGGAGCTTCGCCGTGATGCTTCGTCAGTTCGGGCTTGGGGTCGAAGGTGTCGACGTGGCTTGCGCCGCCGTTCATGAATAAGGAAATCACAGCGCGCGCTTTCGCCGGGAAATGCGGTTGCCTGGGCGCAAGCGGAGAAACCGGACGCGTTTCCGCGGCCAGCAGACCCTCGCGGCCGAGAATATCGCACAGTGCGAGACCGGCGATCCCGCCGCCGAATTGAAACAGCATTTCGCGCCGGGAGAAGCACGTTTTCCGATTCGGGTACTGCATATCAGTTCACGTACACAAATTCGTTGGTGTTCAACAGAGAATGGCAGAAATCGATCAACGCCGCCTTATCCGGCGGAGGAATCCGGGCGGGATCGGTTCCCTGCTCCAGAAGCGATTTCTCCTGCTTCCGGTGATACTGCTCTTCGACTTCGAGAAAGGATTCCGCCGCTTTCCCTTCACGCGGTTCCGGCGGGCGACCAAGCGCGAGACGGAAGGCCCGATCGATTTCGGCCACGGGATTCTTTCCCGCTTCATCGCGCACGCGGTCCGCAAACAGCGCCGACTGCCCTACGACAAATTTGTTGTTCAGTAGTTGCAGGGCCTGGGGCGCGACGGTCGTGACGCTTCGCCGCGGACAGGAAGTGACGTTTTCCGGCGGATCGAACAGATCCAGCAGCGGTGCAGCAATGGTCCTCATCTCGGTCACATACACGCTGCGGCGCCACATGTCCGGGCCATCCGCCGTCTGCGGCCAGCGCTGGTACGCCGCACCCTTCAGGACTTCGGGATCGACTTCGGGAAACACGCCCGGGCCGCCCGCCTTCGAATTCAGCCCGCCGCTGACCGCCAGAATCGAGTCGCGAATCGCTTCAGATTCCAGTCGCTTGAGCGGCATCTTCCAGAGATAACGATTTTCCGGATCGACCTTTGCATTCTCCGGGCTCGCAAACTGGCTCGATTGCTGATACGCGCGGGAGTTCAGAATCAAACGCTGGATCGCCTTGACGCTCCATCCCTGTCGCACGAACTCGGTCGCGAGCCAGTCGAGCAGGGGCTGGCTGAACGGACGCTCACCCATGTGCCCAAAGTCATTGGGCGTGCCGACAATGCCCCTGCCGAAATCATGTTGCCAGATCCGGTTGACCATCACGCGCGCGGTGAGCGGGTTATCGGGCGCGGTGAGCCAGTTCGCCAGAGCCAGACGCCGGCCGGTGGTCTTGCCGCCCGGATTCGATTTCGGGAATTCGATGTTCGCTCCGGCCGGGTTCAGCACTGCAATGGTGCCGGGGGACATCTCCGATCCCTTGTTTCCGATACTTCCGCGATGCAGGAAATACGAGGGCTGCGCGGTCGGCCCGACGTCGGTAATTGCCTGGACCAGGGTCAGCGGGACCGGCTTCGATTTTTCCAGCGCCGCGATTTCCGCCTGGAGCGATTCCACCTGTTTCCGGTCCGCGGGATCGAGCTTTGGCAACACATCCGCGTCAGGCACACTCACGGAATACCCTACCTGCGCCGCCTGCAGCTTTTGCGCCTCGGTTCGTTTCATCGGATCCGTCTTCAGCGCCAGGTGCACGTCGTCCGGCAGAGTCTGGTATTTTGCTTCGAGCAGTTCCGCCCGGACCGGCTTCAGAATTGTCTGGATCTTCAGGTTGAGTTCGTCGATTTGCCGGTCGACCTTCTGAACCGCCGAATTGTAGTTCGCGACGATGGCCGCAGGCGCGAGGGGCAGGTCTTTCCGCTCGGACGGCGCGAAGACGGCGATCATCCGGTAATAATCCTTTTGCACGAATGGATCGTATTTGTGATCGTGACAGCGCGCGCAGCCGATCGTCGCGCCCAGAAACGCAACGCCGGTTGTGGCGACAATATCATCCAGCTCGTCCATCCGCGTCTGCTCGTTCTGCATCAGAACCATGTCACCGATGAACGGCCCATTCCGGCAAAAGCCCAGTCCGGTGAGTGAATCGTAATCGCGGTCCGGCAGTTCATCTCCCGCAATCTGTTCGCGGATGAACCGGTCATAAGGTTTGTCCTGATTGAACGCGCGAATCACATAGTCGCGGTAACGCCAGCTATGCGGCCGCAGCATGTCATATTCATAGCCGTCGCTGTCGGCATAGCGGGCCACATCGAGCCAGTGCCGGCCCCAGCGTTCTCCGTAGTGCTCCGAGTCGAGAAGTCGATTGACCAGCCGGGACCATGCGTCGGGCGATTTGTCGTTGACGAATGCTTCCACTTCTTCCGGCCGGGGAGGCAATCCGATCAGGTCCAGATAAACTCTGCGGATCAGAGCGCGTCTGGAAGCGAGGGGCGCGGGCTGCAGATGCTTCGCCTCAAGCCCGGACACGATAAACGCGTCGATCGGATTCCAGACCAGAGCCCGATTGCGGACGGCTGGAACATCCGGCCGGACCGGCTTCTGGAAAGACCACCATTTGCGATCTTCATCTGTGATGACCCGCCGGTCCTCGAACTTTTTCAGCGCGGCCAGCCGGGCCTGCCGCGCCTTCTCGGCATCCGGATTTGGAGCGTCGTCCGGCCATGCAGCGCCCGTCTCGATCCATTTCCGAACGAGAGCAATCTCCTCATCGGTCAGCGGATCGCCTTGGAGGGGCATATAGGGTTTTTCCAACCTGGCAACGCGCCGGTACAGGCGGCTGTGCTCGGGATCCCCCGCTACCACGACCGGACCGTGCGCTCCGCCTGTCTTGAAACCAGCGGCTGTATCGAAGCTCAGATTTGAGAACCGAAGAGCATCGTTATGACAACCCTGGCACCGGCCCGACAGAATAGGGCGAATCTTCTGCTGAAACAACTCCAGCGAGGATTGCGCCTCGACCGGCGGACTCAATGCGCACAGCGCCGAGAAGAGAGTGAGCGCAGGCGTAACCGAACGCGCGACCGGATTCCGCAAACAGCTGTCTCCGTGCCCGAAACGCTATCAAACGGCGGTGCCGATGTCAATGCAATGTTCATTGAAGGATGGCATGAACTGAAATTTATTCATCTCTTCGGACCGCGGGCGGGCGCTGATTGGCAAGAGGTTGTCCGGCAATGCCAATTTTCACTCTGTTGATGTGCCAGCGCCCGAGGTTGGCTACGTACAGGTAATCGCGCTCCGGGCCGCCAAACGCAATGTTGGTGGGCCGGGCGATGGTGGTCCCGTCGCGATCGTACGCCAGCAGCGACACTTTACGGTCCGCTGACACGCAATAGATGTTGTCCGATGCATAGCAGCTCACATACAGATTTCCCGCGACGTCGAACGCCAGCCCGTCGGGGACGCGTTCCACGCCCGCGGCGTATACTGCACGATCGCCCGCGGAGCCATCGCTCCGGATTTCCACCTGAAGCACATCGTCGGTACGGCTTCGCGCGATGAAAAGAAAGCGCTCATCTGCGCTTAGCGCGAGACCGTTCGGAAACGGCTCAGGGCCCTCCAGGAAGACCTCTCCGCAGCCGCGCGCGTCA
>DASZUZ010000596.1:0-2876 GCA_035547415.1 Bryobacteraceae bacterium
CGCAGTCGATCTGGGTATCCCGCGCGCCGCCCTGGAAACGCTGCAGGTTACCTCACACGATCCCGCGTCCTGTCCGATGTGCGCTGCCGGCGAACCGGTCGTCAAGCCGGGCTCGCGGCCTTCCTGAGCGTGAACGGATCCGACCGGTCTGACCGGTGCGCTGGTCTATGGGTCGCATGAGCCGGCGCATTCGTATTACCCTGGCCTACGACGGGACCGAATTTCATGGATGGCAGATCCAGCCGGGCCTTCCGACCATACAAGGCCTCCTCGAAGAGATCGTCAGCGGGATAGAGGGTAATCCGGTTCACGTCGCGGGGTCGGGCCGGACCGACGCGGGAGTCCACGCGCTGGCCCAGGTCGCCGCGTTCACCATTACGAATCCCATTCCTCCGGATAATCTCCGGCGCGCCGTGAATCGCCTGCTGCCGCCGGCAATCCGCATATTCCGCGCCGAAGAGACTCACCCCGACTTTCACCCGCGATTCGACGCCGTCGCCAAAACCTACCGTTATACGTTCTTTCGCGAAGAGACATGCCCGCCGTTTGAGTGGCGCTACGTCCACCACCACCCCTACCCGCTCAACGAGGCAGCGATGATCGAAGCAGCGAGCCTGTTCGAAGGCGAACACGACTTCACGCCTTTCGCCGCGGCGGACGATCGCGATGCGGAGGGCAAGTCGAAGGTTCGGACCATCTTCCGTTCCGTGCTCGACCGGGCCGGGCCGCGCCTGGTCTACACCGTTCGCGGCAGCGGGTTTCTCAAGCACATGGTCCGGAACCTGGCAGGGACCCTGGTCGAGATTGGACGAGGGAATATCGGCGCGAAGGCACTGCCTTCAAAATCCGGGCCGACGGCGCCAGCCAAAGGACTCACCATGGTTTCAGTGGAATACCCGCATGATACGCTGAATCCGTGAATCGCCTCTACGACATCGACCCGGGACCCGACACGCCCGAGATTGTACGCATGATCGTCGAAATCCCGCAGCACTCGGCGAATAAGTATGAGTACGATGGCAAACTGGGCGTTTTCAGGCTTGACCGGGCGTTGTACTCTCCCCTGCACTATCCCGGCGACTACGGGTTCATTCCCGGCACGCTGGCGGATGACAACGATCCGCTCGATTGCCTGGTCCTGGTGCAGCAGCCGAGTTTCCCCGGAGTTCTGATCGAAGTGCGGCCCGTCGGCGTCCTGAACATGGTGGACGGCGATGAGAGGGATCAAAAGGTTCTGGCGGTGCCCACGAGGAACCCCCGGTACGATCAGATCCACACGATGGATCAAATATTCTCTCACGTGCGCCGGGAAATCGAGCATTTCTTTTCGATTTACAAAGAACTCGAAGGAAAGGTTACTACGATGGAGGGCTGGGGAGGTCCGCGCGAAGCCCGGAAGGCGATTACGGAAGCCCGCCAGCGCTATCTCGATCTGCAGAAACCGCTGGATCACATCTCCGATCCGGTGACGGCCTGAAGCCGGACTGCTCCGCGGGCGATCCCGCACCGGAGGCATTCCGGACATAGCCCAAACACGGGCTGAAAACATTTAGCATGAGTTGAAATGTTGTTGATCCCGAGTTCAACTCGAAATTTGTTATTAATTAGCGGATGTCTTCTTTTTCCGCTGCAGGCAGGCGTAGTAACAGCGCTCTTTCAACCCTCCGCTCCATCCACGGGACCGTTTCCCGCGGATTCTTTCACGGTTTCCGATTCCACCCAGAAAACGGGGTTGCGCATTAATCTGCAGGCGCCCGCGGGGTGTCCGGCGGCCCTACTTGACTGCGCCGGCCTCCCGCTGCTGAATCAACTGGATGGTTTCAGCGTTAATCCGCGAATTACCGTCTGTTTTTCGGCGGACGTGGATACCAATTCGATTCCGGACGGAATTCGTTTCATTCCCTACTCCGCTGCCGGCCCCGTTGTGGGAATCAACCAGATTCTCTACGATCAGCCTTCGCACTGCGTATTCGCCAAGCCGGACCGGGTGCTGAACCAGCAGACCCGCTACCTGCTGACGGTGAGCAACAGCGTCACGGCCGGTGGCGCGCCGATTGCGGCCTCCGATGAATTTCAGGCGTGCCTGAGCCAGAAAGATACCTATTGCAGGGATCTCAGCGCGGCTGCGAAAACATCCGCGGGAAAAGTATCCGGGCAGATCGTTTCGGCGTCGCTCTTTACCACTCTCAGCGCCACCACGTGGCTCGAGCAGGCGAGACAGAATGCGGTCAGGAGCCCCTCTGTTTTGCTGCCCGCCGGCATCACGTCCACGTTCAAGCTCGCCAACGTGAAGAGCATGAAGTGGTTCCCGCAGGATAATTCCGGCGCTGCAACCAGCCAGGACATCCCGCTCCCGGCTCTCTCCGGCGTGGATCGAATCGCATTTGGCTTGTATCTGTCGCCGAATTATCTGCAGCTCTCGGGTTCGTCGTTCGGCACGATCCTCAATACGCCGACCAATAAGCCGATTGCCGCCGCCCTCCCGCTTCCCGTCTCGTACCATGTTTTTCTTCCTCCGGTCTCGGGAAATGCCCGGATCCCGGTGGTGATTTACGGGCACGGCCTGAGCGACAATCAGTTCGGCGCGCCGACCTATATTGCATCCACACTGGCGTCGCAGGGGTTTGCGACGCTCGCGATCGAAATTCCCGGACATGGATTCGGCCCCGCCAGTCATGTCCAAATCACGAATTCCGACAATTCCACGAGTATCGTGCTGACCCCCGGCCGCGGCGGCAAACTCCTGCAGACCACTCCGATCAGTTCGGACGACGGTTGCGTTGTAAGCGGCCCGCTTGCGGTTCGCGATTGCGCGCGTCAGACGGCTGTCGATCTGTTCGCGCTCGTTCACGCGATTCAGCAGACCAACGGACTTG
>DASZUZ010000597.1:0-3338 GCA_035547415.1 Bryobacteraceae bacterium
GTGAACTGGCTAAGCTGTCAGCGTCCGGCCTGTCATCCGCTCGAGAATAGAGGCTGGCGCCAATTCCGGCGAACCAAGACTTTTCCGCGAAATAATCACCGTCTGTTCCAGCGCGAGCCTGCCGCCCAAAACGGCGTGCGGGGCGATGTCGGTAAAGACCAGCCATGTGGAGCCCGGCGGGAGATCGAAACGGTATTTCGGGCAATTTCGCTGATAGGCGTCATTCGCTTTGAGCCAGTCATGGAAGTGGAGCATGAACTCGTCGTAGGGCGAGCGGTCCACAACCGGCAGACCTGCTTTCCGGAGCGTTCGCACCACCGCCCGGCGCGCTCCGTGGAGGGGCGAAGCGGCGAGCCTGGCATATCGATCGATGCCCGCGTTGCGCGCTTCCCTTTCCGCGAGGAGGGCGAAGGGATCGGACGTCATCCATTCGCGAACCGCGTTCGGATTGACGTTGGTGAAGCAGCGGAGGATGAGGTCGCCGAAGACGGGCCGGGTGGGAAAGGCGTCGACGTGCAGCAGGTCGTTGCGTTTGGTGAGCGGCAACTCGCGCCCGCGCTCCTCAATCGACCGGAAACTCGCGTAATCGATCTTCCAGGCGCGCGCATATTCCGGCAGAATATTCGACATGAACTGGAGCGCGCGACGGGAATATTCACTCATCGCGGCGCGAATTCGATCGGCCTCGGATCGATCCACGAGACCAGAAACGCGGTCGATATTGGGCTTGTACGCAATGTTCTTGTGAATGGCGCGGGCGTCCTGGGTGGCGCCGAAAAGCGCATCGCGCACGCTGGAAGGGATATCGAAACCACCATCCGGGAAAAGCAGGATATTGCCTTTTTCGAGGACGGAACGATAATCTGACGTAGCGGTGGCGGGTACTATTTCCAAACGGTCAGTGTATCGCGCGGGTGGGAACGTCGTTCGTCAGCGCTTGTTTTATATTGAAACATTATCCTGAATGCTCGAGGCTTACGCGCTGACGGACCCCGGTAAGGTCCGCTCCAACAACGAGGATTCCTGCCGGATCGTTCCCGAACTCGGGCTCTATCTGCTGGCGGACGGCATGGGCGGAGCGCGCGGCGGAGAGCGCGCCTCCCGGATTGCAGTCGACTGCGTCGCCGACACGCTGGCACATTCGCCGCATCGGGATGCGGCGGCGCTGCTCTCAGCTGTTGAAGAAGCCAATCAGCGGGTTCTTGCGGAAGCCAGTCGCGATCCCCGCCTGGAAGGAATGGGAACGACGCTCGTCGCCGCGCTGGAGACGAATGAGCACGATCTCGCGATCGCGAGCGTTGGCGACAGCCGGGCCTACATCCAGCGGGACGGCAAGCTACGCGCGATTACGGAAGACCAGACCTGGGTACAGGAAGTCGGCAGACCGCTTGGACTGGACGAGAACAGCCTTCGAAGCCACCCGATGCGGCATGTGCTCACAATGGCTGTCGGAGTCGGGTCGAGCGTCAGAATCCGGTATTATGCTCTGGAACTGGCGAACGGGGATGTGATGATGCTTTCCAGCGACGGACTGCACGGAGTCGTCGCGAACGATGAGATGGAACACATACTCGGCGATCGCGACTCGTCGCTGGAAGCCAAATGCCGAAGGCTCATCGCGGCCGCTCACGCGGCCGGGAGCCCGGACAATGTTACGGTCGTCTTAATTCAGATTGCGAAATCCCGCAACGGCAATTAAGCCGCGGCGGAATTTTCCTGCCGCAGCCATTCCTTCAGCGCGTCGCGATGGAGCAGGATGCCCTTCCGCGAATAGCGAAGATAACCCTGACGGCGGAACTGGTTCATGTAGTGCGTCACGATTTCGCGTGATGTGCCCACATACTGCGAGAGGAGTTCGTGCGTAAAGGGAATCATCTGCACCGAACCATCTTCCGTCTGATGACCGAGCCGTTCCGAGAAGCGGATGAGAGCGCGCGCGAGCCGGCGCGCGATATTGTCAACCGAAAAGCTCTCGATGCGGCTGCCGAAATCCATCGACCGTTGCACCAGAAGCTGCAGCAGGGCGATCGCCAGCTTTGGCCGACGGGTCGCGATATCCTCAATCTCAGCCGTGGTCCAGGTCATGACCTTTGTGTTTTCCAACGCCACGGAGAGTTCCGTCCGTTGCGGCAATCCGAGAAATGCCGACTCTCCGAAGAACTCGTCCGGCTGATATATATCAACGACGACCTGACGACCGTCGTCCGCCATGCGGCAGACCTTTACCTTACCGTCAATGACCAGATAAATACTCGTCGATGGCTGGTCCTGACTGTAGATCGTCTGTCCCTTGCGGTACTCAAGTATTGTTGAGCACGGCAAGTGCGCCAAAGGATCTTCGAGGGTTTTTTGCTGCGGTGCTACCATTGGGCTGGTTCCCATTGCTGCGTCCTCCTTGTTATCGTAATTTGTTCGCGTGACGATTGATACAAGTGTACCAGAAGTCTAGTACCCTTAGTACCGAATATTTAAGTGCTGTGTTCTTTGACACTCGATACGAAGAGTCTTAGCACGTGCAATTCCATACTTCCGGTTGTCCGAACTGTTGCCAGGTAAGGCATGCGGTTTCAGCGAGTTGTACGCTGTCGTCCCGCATCGGTCCAAATACGTAGGCTTTCGGTTAGGAATTACTTGAGTAAATTTGGGATTGTAGGATTTGCCATTGTCCCGGCTTCTGCTACTCGCGGCAGCGCTCGCCTCCCTCCGAGCGGCCGACTTTCGCCCGCCAGCAGGTCGGCGGTATGCAACGATCGCCGCCGCTGGCTCCATTCTCCCGGGCGGGCGTGTCCTCCAGCCATTCGGCAGGCAAATCACCACCGGGCCGGGCACCTTCGGCCTGGCAATCAACCATAAAGGACTACTCGCCACGACCGATATCGGTTCGGACCGAATCGGCATCAGCCTTATTGAGCAGGTCAAAGGCGAGTGGCAGGACCGGCATCTGTGGGCCCGCACGCCAGGCAGCACGGCGGCGGAAACAGCGGAACCGGACTGGAAGGGCGTCTTCTTCGGGATCGCGTTCGAAACCGACCGGTCGCTCTGGGTGTCGGAGGGCGATTCCGGGCGGCTGCGCCTCGTGGACATCAACAGCGGAAATCACCAGAAGATTGTCAATCTGAACGATCGCGAGTGGCGCAACAGCTTCAGCGGCGACCTTGCGTACGACCCGGCCCGTCATTTGATTTTCGTCATCGATCAGGCGAACTTTCGACTGGCAATTGTCGACTCAAAAAAAGGCCAGGTGATCTCTTCGATCCGGGTGGGCCGGATGCCCTTTGCGATTGCGTTGTCGCCGGATGCGTCCACGGCATACGTCACGAACGTCGGAGTTTTCCGGT
>DASZUZ010000598.1:0-2596 GCA_035547415.1 Bryobacteraceae bacterium
AATATTGGCGGTCGGAATGCGGGTCGGGATCAGCTTTCCATTCGGAAAGATGTAGGGATAGTTGATACCCGCTGTCGTCCGGTCAAAGAAGTGCGCCGTATCGACAGGGATGTAGACGTCATCCAGACTGACGGTGGCAAGCACTTCGTTCACAAGCGTCGGACTGATGGTCCAGACGTGATCGAGCGAGTTGGTCTGGTTCGGTCGGTTAAAGAATTTCGGCGTCTCGGTCGGCGTTCCGTCGAGCGGTTGGTATTCGAAGAACGTATAGTTGTTGCGGCGGAACTGCAGGCGCTGGTTGTCCGTGATGTTGATATCCACTGACAGCGTGTCCTTCCGCTGGTCCTGCGGGTGCAGAGCGGTGGTGTAGAAGTTGCTGGTGCCGATGAAACTTCCGATCGGCAGATTCGGAGCGGGATAAGCCTTCAGGATGCCCGTGCCGTTCCGGCTGAGTTCGCTCTGCGGGATAACGTTACCAGCATAAGGAAGACCGGTCTTGGGGTCTTTGATCGTGACGACTTTCCCAAGAATGTTCTGCGGCCCCAACGTCAGCAGTTCGCTGAAATCTCCCTGACGCATCAGCGCCGTGGGAACGGTCCAGTTAGCGCTATCAGTGTACCGGTACTTCACCCATTCCTGGCCCCAATACCAGAAGAACTTGCTCTTGTTCGAATTGATCTTGCCAGGCCAGTAAGCCGGTCCGCCGATGTTATATCCGTACTGGTTGTAACGGAATGGCGGGACATAAGCCTGCCCCGGCGTGTGGTTACGCGTCCAGGTGTTCGCGTTGAACGCATCGTTGCGAACGTATTCGTAAGCGGCCCCGTGGAAGTCGCTGCCGCCGCTGCGCGTCAGGATGCGAATCTGCGCTCCCGAAGTGCGCCCATACTCCGCGGCGTAGGAAGCGGTCAGGATCTGCACTTCCTGCGTCGAATCCACGTCCGCGGCGCCCAGACTCGTGCCGTTGGAACGTGTGCGGGTCGCCGGAGCGCCGTCGTACGTGATCAGATTGTCCGGATTCCGCGAGCCGTTGAAGTTCGACGGCCCCTGATTGAAGCCGAAACTCAATCCAGCCAGGTTGCCGCCTCTTGCGCCCGGGACGAGCGAGGCGAGACCGACCGGGTTGCGTCCATTCAGTTCAAGCGCGTCGATCTGATCGCGCGTGACCAGTTTCTGGACGGTGGCGCTTTCGGTCTGGATCTGCGTGGCCGACGCGGAAACCTGTACCGTGTCGGACGCCGCCCCAACCGTCAGGGTCGGATCGATGCCAAGAGTGCTCGATGGATCGAGCTTGTTATTGCTGCTTTCGAACTTCTTGAAGCCAGGCGCATCGACGGTAATTGTGTAAATGCCCGGCGGGATGTTGGTGATTGCGTAAAAGCCGGACTCGTTCGTCTTTGTCTGACGTTCGAGTCCTGCCTGGTTCTTTACGGAGACTGTCGCGTTCGGAACCAGCGCCGAAGATGGATCTTTGACTACACCCTGGATGGAGCCAAGGTCGGACTGCGCAAAACCTGTCACTCCCCCCATGAGAAACGCCGCTAAACCCAGCAGCGTGCGAAGCCTGCAACGGTGCATGCTTTTCTTTACCCCCTTTTTTCGAGGCGCAAACCTCGATTCTGGGTTAGTGTACCGGAAACGGACAAGAAAATCCAGCGTCGGTAAAACGCTTATCGGCTTCTGTTTTCAGTATTTTAGTGAATGTTGTGTGACATTCACGGATGCCGAAGAGCCTGATCCAGATCGGCGATCACGTCCTCGGCGGCTTCAATCCCCACCGACAGGCGCACGAGATTGTCCCGAATCCCCAGACGCTCCCGGTGCTTCGGAGACAGTTCTCTATGGGACGCCATGGCAGGATACAGCATCATGCTGTGCACGTCGCCCAGCGAAGTCGCCGGCGCGATCATCCGCAGCGAGTTCATCACCCGGAACACGCGCTCCCGGTCCGCGCCTTTGATCTCGAAGCTCACCATGGCGCCATACAACCCGGCCGGAAACAGGCGCTTGATGTGATCCGCGTCCGGATGGTGCGGATCCGCCGGGAAATAGACCCGGTCGACATTCGGGTGAGACTGCAGCCAGGACGCGACCCTGCATGCGTTCGCGCACTGCCGTTCCATTCGCAGCGGGAACGTCTTCACCCCGCGCATTGCCAGATAAGACTCGAACGGTCCGAGCGTAAAGCCCAGCGTGCGCGACAGATTCCGCAGCGGAACCAGATGCTCCGAATCGGTTACCACAATCCCGCCCAGCACGTCACCGTGGCCGGACAGGTACTTCGTCAGGCTGTGGACCACAATCGAGGCCCCGAGTTCGAGCGGCCGCACCATCAGCGGCGTCGCGAAAGTGTTATCGACGATCAGCGGAGTATTTGCACCTTTCGCCACCCGCGCGATGCGGTCGAGCGCGGGAACGCGAAGCAGCGGATTGGCGATCGTCTCCATGACGATCGCTCCCGGGCGGTGCTCGGCGATGGCCGCTTCCACGGCCTTTTCGTTATCGAAATCCACGAACACGGTTTCCACGCCGGCGGGCTCGAACACCTTCGTCAGCATTCCCAGCGTCGCGCCATATAAGAGCTTCGCCGCAATGA
>DASZUZ010000599.1:0-4340 GCA_035547415.1 Bryobacteraceae bacterium
TTGTCGAGGCGCTCATCGCCGCGGGCGTCAATGCCACCGAGCCGGGAGCGGAAGTCGCGGGTGACGCCGTTCGGTAACGTGATCGTGTCGAAGCGGACGTAAAGCTGGCCGCGGCCCCGGATGCGGCCGGGACGCTTCACGTCTGTCACCGTGCCGGTGACGTAACTGCCCGGGGGAATCACGATGTGATTGTGGATCACGATCGGGAAAACCGTTTCGAGATAGATGCGGTCGCCGGGACTCGAGTGATTCGTGCTGACGCTGTTGATGAGGCCAAGCGCGATGTGGGTTCCGGTGTTCACGGTATACACATCGTTCGGGGCCGGCGTCCGGGGTTCCGGCGTCTGAGCCTGGATGGTCAGAAATGAGCCAAAGGCGATGGCGGCGGTCACACCGAAACGGGTCAACATCTGTATCTATTGTAAGGCGGACGAGCGCGGGTATTGAAAAGTTGCACGCGTTTGAAACCGGGCGCTACCGGACCGCCAACTGGATGGAAGCGGGGCTGATCTGAGGACCGAAGGCGATTCGGATCTCCGGGTCCGGCGGGAGGTCCGAGGGGAGTTTGAGGTTGATCTGATAGAGCCCCGCGAAGCCGGGGGTGAGTCCCGCGTAAAGCACGTTGAGGGGCGGGCATGGGTTGCCGGCAAGCATGATCCGCATCTGCGAGGCTGCGGCGATGGTGGCGGCGGACGCCACGATGCGGCCGGAGGTTGTATCGGGGGTGGTGTGACCGAGACCAGCGGCGAAGATCACGATGATCTCGTCGGGAACCGCGGGGGCGGCATCCGAAACCAGAGCGCCATTCAGATGCGTGGCGATGGCATAGTTGCCGTTCCACTGGAAGAGCCCGGGGGCGGTGTTGGCGAGCTGGATCTTCACGACAGGGCCGGCGGCTCCCTGGCGCACGACGGCGAGAGTGGTGATGCCCGCGGTGAGTTCGTAAGGAACCAGGAAGTTGATCTGCGTCGGGGAGACGAAATAGAGGTTCGCGAGGAGGCCTCCGACGATGACGCTGACGCCGTCGAGAGTCTGCGGCAGCGCGGGGCCGTTCAGATTCGAGGGGCCAGCCGAGTCTGTCACGAACGAGAGATTCTGGCCGTAAATGGTCGCGATGGTGTTGGGCGCGAGCGCTTCCGCGGTTTGGGTGGCGGCGTGAACGATGCTCTGGGCGGAGTAAGTCGGGTATGTGCCGGCGGCCGGGCACAAGCCGGATGCCGACAGCAGCAGAATGATGCTGTGGCGCGGGAAACAGGCAGCCCTCAAGCCCCGAAACATAGACCGTCCTGTTTCATTTTGGAGTTCCGGGCGGCGTATTTCTATATCTCCCGGTGAAGTTCGAGGGGTAGTCCCGTGAGAGGGGCGGGGGATATGGCCACAGATGAACACAGATGAACACAGATCGGGTGTAGCGAGGGCCTTTCGATTTTGCGGTCCCAGTTGTTCGCGGCGAAGAAACGGGCTTCGGTGAGGGGAGGATTTCCCCCTGAACTTGACTTGCGTCATTTCGCCGCCTAAGCTAAGAATTCTTGGTATGGGACGCAAGGCGCAAAAGAACGATTCGTTGCCCGGTTCACTGGACATGTTGATCCTGCGGACACTGTTGCGACGCGATCTTCACGGATACGGCATTGTCCAGTTCATCCAGCAGTCGTCCGACAACGAGCTGCTCGTCGAGGAGGGTTCGCTGTATCCCGCTCTCCAGCGCCTGGAACTGAACGGCTGGATCGAGGGTGTGTGGGGCGTGACGTCGAACAACCGGCGGGCGAGGATCTACAGCATCACCGCGGCGGGCCGCAAACAGCTGGCTGTCGAGACCCAAAAGTACGCCAGACTCACGCTGGCGATTGCGCGCGTGATGGGAGCGGAGTAAGGGACATGTCCATACGGCGGCTGAGGTATTGGATGGAGAGCGCCAGGCGCAGCGAGTCGCTGCGCGAGGAAATGGAACTTCACCTTGCGGAAAAGGCCGCGGAACTCGAAGCAGAAGGCATGACGGCAGAGCGCGCCCGGGCTGAAGCGCGCCGGCGATTCGGCAACGTCGGACTGAAGCAGGAAGAATCACGGGAGATCTGGATGACACGGTTTTTGTCGGAACTTGGCCAGGATATTCGCTATGGCTTTCGCGCCATGGCCGCCAACAAGGCATTCAGCGCGCTCGCGGTCCTGTTGCTGGCGCTCGGCATCGGGGCCAACACCGCGATCTACAGTCTGATGGAGTCGATCCTGTTGCGCTCGCTGCCGGTGGCCGAACCCGAGTCGCTGGCGGTTCTGAACTGGCGTAGCCAGCCGCCTCAGGGAGGCAGGGAATGGGTCATACACGGGTTACAAGGGCTGTTCTGGCCGGGCGACAAAGGCGCACTGGTCACCGGAATATTCCCATACGGCGCGCTGGAGACGCTTCGCGAGGAGAATCCCGCATTTTCCACGATCTTTGGATACGTCAACGGACACAACCGTAACCTGACGGTCCGCGGGCAGGCGACGAGCGCCAGCGCGGAGTACGTCACCGGCGACTATTTCCGGGGTCTCGGAGTGTTACCGGCCGCGGGGCGTCTGATTCACTCCGACGACGATCGCGCAGGCGCGGCGGCGGTCGCCGTCATCAGTTTTGCGGCCAGCCAGAATCGCTTTGGGGGAGCCCCGAATGCGATTGGACAGTCGATTCTCGTCGACAACATTCCCTTCACGGTGATCGGCGTCACGCCGCCGGAGTTCTTCGGAGTCGACCCCGCGGCGGCGCCGGACCTCTACCTTCCGTTGCACACGAATGTGCTGACAGACGGCCCCAGAGCGGCTCGTCTGTATGACGACGGCAACTTCTACTGGATTGAAATGATGGGCCGCCTGCGTCCCGGCGTCAGCATGGCGCAGGCGCAGGCAGCGCTGGCTCCTCGTTTCCATCAATGGGTTGCCACGACCGCGAAGACCGACGGTGAACGCGCCAACCTGCCCGCGCTCATTCTGAGTCCCGGCGCCGAAGGTCTGGGCAGCCTGCGCCGCCAGTATTCGAAGCCTCTGTACGTACTCCTGGCAATGGTGGGATTGATCCTGGCGATCACGTGCGCGAATGTCGCCAATCTGCTGCTGGCAAGGGCCGCCGCGCGCCGCCGCGAAATGGCTGTGCGTCTCAGCCTGGGAGCGGGACGGTTTCGCGTCGTTCGGCAGTTAATCACGGAGAGCGTGATGCTGGCGTCGCTCGGTGGAGCGTTCGGGGTCCTGTTTGCGATGTGGGGCATGCGATCGCTGACGCTGCTGCTTTCCAACGGGCGGGAGAACTTTACGCTTCATGCGGAATTGAACTGGAAGGTGCTGGGCGTGACGGCGGCGCTCTCCGTGGTCTGCGGCCTGTTGTTCGGTCTCGTTCCGGCGATTCAGGCGACACGTCCGGACGTCATGCCCGCGCTCAAGAATGGCCGTGGGGGCGGACCGCGCCGCCGCGCGCAGCACGTTCTGGCGGTCGCCCAGATCGCGATCTCTTTTTTCCTCCTGGTCGCCGCGGGCCTGTTCGTCCGGACACTCAATAAGCTGCACTCCATCCAACTGGGATACGCCCGCGAGAACATCCTTCTGTTTACTTTGAATGCGCGCCAGGCCGGGCATCGCCCGCCGGAAATGACCACTTTTTACGCGAACCTGCGCAAGCGCCTCGAATCGATCCCCGGCGTGAGCAGCGCGACGCTTTCACAATCCTCGATCATCAGCGCCGGCGAGGCGGGCGGGGCTTACCGGGGGACTATAGAGATCGCCGCTACTACCGGCACTGTTACCGTGGCCGGCGCGGGCGTCATGGCCGCGGGGCCGCATTTCCTCACGACGATGCAGATTCCGATCCTGGCCGGGCGCGAGATCGACGAGCGGGACCAGGCGGGCTCCCCGCCGGTTGCGGTGATCAGCGAACGGCTGGCGCGGACCTACTTCGGGAACGAGAATCCGGTGGGCCGGCGTATTACATTCGAGGACGACAATCGCGATCTCGAGATCGTCGGCGTGTCGGCTAACGTGCGGTACGGCGGTCTGAAACAGGGGAGTCCGATGACGGTGTTCACGGCGGCCAGCCAGTTTCCTCCGGACCGCGTGACCTATGCGCTGCGCACCGCGGGAGATCCGCTGCGGTATGTCAGGAGCGTGCAGGAGATCGTGCGGGAGGCGGATTCACGGATACCGGTCACAAACGTATTCACACAGGACGCGGAAATCGATCGGACGATCAGCCGGGAGATCACCTTTTCGAGACTATGCACGGGTTTCGCGGTTCTCGCTCTTCTGATCGCGTGCGTGGGGCTGTATGGAACGATGTCGTACAACGTGACGCGGCAAATCGGCGAGATCGGAGTCCG
>DASZUZ010000600.1:0-3225 GCA_035547415.1 Bryobacteraceae bacterium
ACCAAACTGCATCCCGACCTGCCCGAGGAACTGCGCGGTACTTACGCCGGCATCGGGCATCCGGTCGTCATCGATTATCTGAAGAAGCTCGGGGTGACTGCGGTCGAACTGATGCCGGTGCACGCTTTTCTCGACGATGGACATCTGGTCGGAAAAGGGCTGCGAAATTACTGGGGCTATAACACCATCAACTTCTTCGCCCCCGAAGCGCGCTATTCGAGCTCGGGCTCCCATGGGGAGCAGATCGGCGAATTCAAAACGATGGTGAAGGCGCTTCACCGCGCCGGAATCGAGGTCATCCTCGACGTCGTTTACAACCATACGGCCGAAGGGAATCATCTCGGTCCCACCCTGAGCTTTCGCGGTATCGATAACACGACTTATTACCGGGTCGTCTCGGATAATCCGCGTTACTACATGGATTACACGGGAACGGGCAACACTCTCAACGTGCGCAATCCGCAGGTGCTGAAGCTGGTGATGGACAGCCTGCGCTACTGGGTGCTCGACATGCACGTGGACGGGTTCCGTTTCGATCTCGCCGCTGCGCTCGCGCGCGAACTGCACGAGGTGGACAGGCTCTCGGCCTTCTTCGACATCATCAATCAGGACCCTGTGATCTCGCAGGTAAAGCTGATTGCCGAACCGTGGGACGTCGGCGAGGGCGGGTATCAGGTGGGCGAATTTCCGTCGTTGTGGGCGGAGTGGAACGGCAAATACCGGGACGTCGCCCGCAAGTACTGGAAAGGCGATGACGGGCAGCTCGCGGAACTCGGATACCGGCTGACCGGATCGAGCGATCTCTACCAGCGCGACGGACGGCACCCCACGGCGAGCATCAACTTCATTACGGCCCACGACGGCTTTACGCTGCACGATCTGGTGAGTTATAACGACAAGCACAACGAGGCCAACGGGGAAGACAATCGCGACGGCGCGAACGACAACAACTCGTGGAACAGCGGCGCCGAGGGTCCGACCGACGATGACGGCGTGAACGAATTGCGCCAGCGGCAGAAAAAGAACCTGCTCGCCACGATGATGCTTTCGCAGGGCGTGCCGATGCTGTGCGGCGGCGACGAGATCGGCCGCACGCAGGGCGGCAACAACAATGCGTACGCGCAGGATAACGAGATCAGCTGGTTTGACTGGAATCTGGACCAGCGGAAGCAGGCGCTGCTCGAATTCACGCGGCAACTGATCCGTCTCCGCCGGGAGCATCCGAACCTGCACCGGCGCAAGTTCTTTCAGGACCGTCGCATCGACCCGGATGCTCCGGATCGCGATGTGGAAGGCGTGCAGGAGCAGGACATTCTCTGGGTCCGCCCGGATGGAAACGAGATGACCAGCGAGGAATGGAACGCCGGCTGGGTGCGCTGCATCGGGTTGCTGCTGAACGGGCGCACGCTGGACGACGTGAATCCGTTCGGGCAGCCGTTACGGGACGACACGTTCCTGATGATGCTCAATCCACACCACGAACCCATCAAGTTCTACCTTCCGAAGATGCATCCGGGCACGAACTGGCAATTGTGTTTCGATACGCGGAACGGGAAGGACAAAGACGCCGGCGTTGAACTGGCTCCAGGAGATCCGTACGAGCTGCGGGACCGGTCTTTCGCGCTCTTCAAGGAGAGTACGGGGGAGACGGTGATCGCGCCGTCCTGACGGAAAAACTGATAAAATGAAAACAGCCTGAAGAGGGGGCGCCACGGATTCGACGGGATTGAATCGCGATGCGGAGGCGTGCCGGGTTCCGAGCTCCCGTAAAACGATCGGAAAACCAAAACTGCCAATAACATGCAGTTTGCATACGCTGCTTAATTAAAACCTAAGTCAGCGCGCTCCGGCTGGACAGGCCCACGGGCCAGCCAGGAGTGCCATTCAGTGGGATAGGGCGCAGGCTTCGGTCCGGAGCTGAGGCCCGAGATCAATCGGACTAGTCCATCGCTGTCTTGCCGGCTCTCAGGCGGTGGATGAAACTTAGAACCAGGCTACGCACGTAGGCTCTTCATTTCGGGCTTTCTCGGACGGGGGTTCGACTCCCCCCGCCTCCACCAATCTTCATGAATATCCGGCGCCACTGGGGCGCCGGTCCCCTTCCGACCCTTTTACAGCGCGCCGCAGCCCGGATGGCCACAGTTGCAGGCCAGCTCGGTGGTGTCCTTTGCGTCCTCGCAATAGGTGCTGCAGTATTTGCTGTCCTTCGCCGCCAGGCACGTGCATGCCGGGTGCGCACACTTCTTCTTCTCGTCAGCCATTTCGAACCTCCGGGCCGAAGCGAGCATTCCGGAGACCGCCGTGCCGGAACGTACTTTCCGGCGCTTCGGGCCTGACTAATCCACCACCGCCCGAGCTTCCGGCGCCGCATCCGGATCCAGTTGTTCGCCCCGGAGCAGCACGACTCGCACGCCATCCAGCGCGGGACGGTGCAAGTCCAGGAACGCGCGGAGCAGTTCCTCCTCGCCAATCAGTTCCAGACACTGCGGCAGGCTGGGCGGAGCCACATCGGAATGGTCGAAAGCCAGCCGGCCACCCTGCAGAAATCCACCGGAGACGCGGTGAAGAACGGCTTGTTCGATACCGGCTTCCTTCGCGCGCCGCAGGAGATAGGGCCCGAGCGCCGGAGCCATCAGTTTCCTCCAGTTGCTCTCCGCTTTCGCGGTCGCGCCGGTGCGGAAGTAGAGCCGGAGGACGGTCAGTTCGTTCATTCGTGGGTCGTCTATTCCTTTCAGGAAGCCGAGATCGTGAAGGTCCTGGAATACGTCAATCGTGGCGGCCCGGCGGACGGCGCCGAGGTCCGCCAGACGCATGCCTTCTTCGTGGTTCGCGGCGGCGTGCTTGCTGAGGCCGATCCGCTGGGATTGATAGATGCCGGCGTGACCTGAGCTGAGATAGCTGACGATACAGGCGATGGCCGCGAAAACGCCGGCTTCGGCGCCGAACAACTCCATCGCCATCAGCATGGAGGAAAGCGGGGTGTTGGCCGCGCCCGCGAAGACGGCGACGAAGCCCATTCCCGCCAGCAGCGGGGCAGGCAAGGGCAGAACATAGCCGATGGCGTTGCCGAGAGTGGCCCCGATGAAGAAGAGCGGCGTCACCTCGCCACCTTTGAATCCGCAGCCCTGGGTCAGTGCGGTGAACAGTATCTTCGCCGCAAAATCCCAGGGCGGCAGGGGCCGCGCGAAGGCATCGAAGATGGTGGGGATCCCAAGCCCGATATAG
>DASZUZ010000601.1:0-11373 GCA_035547415.1 Bryobacteraceae bacterium
TACAGCGAGGTGTTTCCCTGAATCGTGTCGAATGCAAGCCCGTGCGGCGCATTCAGACCGGTGGCCCAGGTGAACAGCGCCGGCGCGCCGCCGTTCGGATCGGGCCTGAGCATCATGACATTCCCGAGGCCGGGTTGGGAAACCAGGACGTCACCGGCGGGCGTTACGGCCAGGAACCGGGCATCGGGAAGCCGGAACCATACCGAAATGCGAAATCCCGGGGGGATATTGACGTAACGATCTGAAGCGAAAACGTCCGTCCGCATGGACGCCGGTACATCCAGCTTTTGCGACACGATGGCTCCAGGCGGGGCAGAAAGCAGGATGAGACTGCATGCCGGAAACAACGCTGCGAGGCGCTTCACATGCCGATTGTCACCCAATCCGGCTCCAGTCACACCGGTCGAACGGGATCGTCCTGACGATAAGCAGTAACGCTATATCGGGAGAGATCGCAACGATCAACCGCCGCGCTGTCGCGCTTCGCGCGCATCGTGGACTCACGGTCTCTCGTCACGCTGTCCCATCCGGCACAGCGCGAGGCCGCCGGCGGCGCATGGTCATCGAAGATGCTGCAGATACGCCACCAGCGCTCTCAATTCGTTCCCGTCGAACTGAGTCATATTCGGCATCACGACGCCGGGCTTCAGTGACCGGGCATGAACAACCCAGGCGGAGAGGTTCGCGGTGTTGTTGGGAAGCATATTCGCGGCGATCGCCTGCCGTGAAGCAAGGTGGCTCAGATTGGGGCCGACGCGGCCCTGCGCCAATGTCCCCGAAATCGTATGGCAGAGCCCGCAGGCACGCGTCGTGAACAGCGTTTGTCCGCGCCGCTGCTGATCGTCCGCAGGGTCTATTGCCAACTCTCGCTGATGGCCGAGCCATCGCTCGTACTCATCAGGCGATTGCGCGACCACGAGCAGGATCATGTGGGCGTGCTGCTCACCGCAGTATTCCGCGCACTGTCCCCGATAGACGCCTGGCTGGTCGGCCTGAATTCGTATACGGTTGAACTGGCCAGGAATCAGATCCACCTTTCCGTGCAGGCTGGGTACCCAGAAGGAATGGATTACGTCGTTCGAGGCGAGATCGATATCAACGGCCCGTCCGGCAGGGATGTGAATCTCGTTTGCGGTATTCGCTTCGAGGCTCACGTTGCTGTTGAGATACTGCACATCCCACCACCATTGATGGCCGGTGATGCGAATCTCCGCCGGAGTATGCGCCATGCCGTCGTGCAGGGGGAACTTTGACATTCCCCGCAGTCCGACCACGAACACGACGGCGAGAATCGCCGCTGGGATTGCGAATCCTCCGATCCACACCCACTCATGACCTCCTCCGGCGTCCACGGGCGCATGTTCCCGAAGGCTCCCCCGGGGCCTGGAAGCCACCAGAGCAATCAGAATCCACATCACGACCGCGATGACAATGAACAGAATCAGAATGAACCAGTTCATGCGCGAGAGTTCGCGGGCGGCCGGCCCACCGGGACTGAGTGAAGACTGCTGATTGCAGCCCGCCTGCAGCACTGCCAGCAAAGGAAGTGAAATCAAAGCCAGCGGCTTCATTGCTGCTCCGGCGCATCCGGCTCATCCGGAGTTCGTAATGACGTGATGTAGGCGACGAGTTTCCAGATTTCGCCCGATGGAATCCTTGCTCCCCACGAGGGCATGCCGTTCGCTCTGCCCTGCGCGATCGAGTCGAAGATGTGAGCGTCGGAGTTGCCGTAAATCCAGTCCTGATCGCGCAGGCTGGGACCCATGCCTCCGCCCGCATGTCCTCCGTGGCATCCCGAGCAGTTGTAGTGGACGAACAACTGGCGGCCTTCATTACGCGCCACCGCGTTCCGGGCGTACGGGTTTTCCTCGCCCTGCGGCTGAGGCATCCCGCCAGGGACCGGTCCGATGGGAGTTCCCACGGGAGTCATTGCGGATGTTGCGGCGGAGTCCGCCGGCTGGATGTTGCAGCCGCTGAACGACAGAAGCGCGAGCACGGCGGTTGAAATCAGAATGCGATTCATCACTGCTCACCTTTTCGCGATACGTTCCATGTCGCTCACGGGAATGCCGTAGCCTTCCAGCAGCCGGCCGATCTCCGGCCTTCGGCGATCAATAAACCGGTTGAGCGCGGCAACAAGCCGGCTGTCTCCGGGACGGACGCACATCGATATGCTGAACGCGAGGGGCTCCGCGGTTCCGGCGGTATCCGGTGAGATCGGAGTGACGTCCAGAGGAACCTCCGAGCGCCGCGCGAAATATCCGGCGAGCGGACCCCACGCAATGGCGAGATCGATGTCGCCTCGTTCTACGGCCTCGATCAGTTCAGCCGGAGGGTTCGCCCGATCGAAGTCAGGAAAGAGGCGATACCAGACGATGTTCGAGAGCATTCCCCGGCGAAGGAGCGCCCTCGCCGGCGGCGCTGTCGCATCTTCATGTTGCAGCACATGGAGGCCGATGCGCAGGTGGCGAAGCGCCGGATCGTCGAGAGAATGAACATGGAGGCGGCGGCCCCGCCGCGAGACAAAGGAATAACTCGAACGGTAATAGGGTTGCGTCGGCAGCCCCTGAGCGATGCCGGCGGGAACTCCCATCACCACGTCGCAAAGCCCGGAATTCAGCGTTTTCGCGAGGTATCCTCCACGGTCCTGCTTCCAGACGTAAATGAGGCCGCGTCCGAGGTCTCGCGCCGCCATCCGCGCGAGCGCATTCTCAAAACCCTGACCTCGCGCATTCGAGAACGGCAGATTTCCGGGATCGGCGCACACGCGCAGGCTCGAGCCACCGGCGCACGCGAGACTCGCGGCGCAGCAGAGCAGGGCCGTGACTCTACAGACCGAATACATACAATGCGCCTCCGGGCGCGGTGTAGTTCTTGATGGGTTTCATTGCGCCTACCACGCCCAGCGCCGCGTACGGGTCGTCGGTGGACAAAGTGGGGAGAGCGGTGGCTCCCATCCAGCCGCCCATGCCGCCGTAGATGGCGACATACTGCTTGCCGTCCGGACCGAGATAGGTCATGGGATTGCCGACCATGCCCGAACCGGTCTGAAACTGCCAGAGCAGCTTGCCGGATCGAGCATCGACCGCGCGGAACCAGCGATCCATTGTGCCGTAGAAAACGACATCGCCCGCCGTGGAGAGAACGCCGCTGTAGAGCGGCAGCACGGGCTCTTTGATGTCCCAGACAGGCTTCCCTGTTTTGATATCCCAGGCGATGAGGTCGCCCTGATAGCCTCCCGGGCCCGGCTTCATTTTGACGTTGGCGCCCAGATACGGAGTTCCGGCGATATAGCTGACTTCCGCTCCTTCGTAATCCATGCACGTGTTATGCGCGGGGATATAGAGCAGTGAGGTTCGGGGTGAAAACGACGACGGGACGAATTCTTTTCCGCCGGTGGAGGAAGGACAGATATCCTGCGTTACTTTGCCCTGATTCGTCTGCTTCGAAGGATCCGCATTCGCGAGTCCTGTTTTGAGGTCGAATCCCGAGGCCCAGTTCGTGGACGCGACGAACTTCTGGGCGGCAAGCAGTTCGCCGGTTTCGCGATCCATCACGAAGACGAAGCCCGTCCGGCCGGGGTGGATCAGCAGTTTGCGCGTGCGGCCGCCCCACTCCATATCGACGAGGATGTTCTCCATGATTTCGTCGTAATCCCATCGATCGTGCGGGCCGATCTGAAAAGCCCATCGCGCCTGGCCCGTGTCGGGGTTGCGCGCGAAAATCGTGCAGGACCATTTGTTGTCGCCCGGCCTCTGATCCGGATTCCACACGCCCGGGTTGCCGGTGCCGTAGTAAATCAGATTCAGTTCCGGATCGTAGGACACCCAACCCCACTGCGTTCCGCCACCCATCTTCCACTGCTCGCCGCTCCACGAGGTGACGCCTAGATCCTTGCCCTGATCTTTTGCGTAATAGCTTTTGAAGTTGGGGCCGAGCAGCACATCGCGGTCGGGACCGGTTGCATAAGCGCGCCAGATCTCCTTGCCGGTTTTCAGGTCGAGCGCGACATCCTTACCGCGCACGCCGAGTTCTCCGCCGCTGTTCCCCACGATCACTTTTCCGTTGACGATCAGCGGGGCCATCGTGATCGTCTCTCCCAGGTTCATGTCGCCGACCGTGGCGCGCCAGACTTCTTTCCCGGTTTCCGCATCCACGGCGACGGTGTGGCCATCGAGCAGGTTGTAGACGATTTTGCCGTCCGCGTAGCTGGCGCCGCGATTGACGACGTCGCAGCAGGCGATGCCCTGGGAGCGCCGATCGGGAAACGGATCGTACTTCCACCTGAGGGGGCCGGATGGATTCTTCAGATCGATCGCGAGCAGCGAGTTGGGATACGGCGTCACCATGTACATCGTGTTGTTGACGACCAGAGGCCCACCCTCGTGGCCATGGGCGATGCCGGTGGAGAGCGTGGCGACCAGGTGCAGATGACTCGCGTTCGACGTGTTGATCTGATCGAGGCTGCTGAAACGCGTGTTTGCGTAGTCGCCCGAGGGCATCTGCCACTCATTCGATGGCAGCGGACTGATCAGGCGAATCCCCGATTTGATTCCGGGCACGTTCTGCGCGGACTGCGCCCGGGCTGTATCCGGCTGACGGCAGGCGCCCCCCGCGAGAAGAAGGCATGCCGCCGGCAGAATCAATCCGAAAACAAGAGGCCGGGTCATTATCGTTTCGTCCTCATAGTTCATGTCTCTCAATGCAGCGTGTATAAATAAGCGGCCACATCTCTCGCCTGCTGCTCCGACAGCCCAAGGTTCGGCATCGCCGTGTCGGGCTCCACCGACTGGGGCGAACGAATCCAGCGCACCAGATTCTCCGGAGTGTTCGGAAGCTCGCCCGCGATATAGGTGCGGCGCGCGAAAAACAGCAGAGGGGGACCCACAACGCCATCTGCGGCATGAATTCCCGGAATCGTATGGCAGGAGCCGCAGCCTTTCATCACAATGGTCTGAACGCCCCGATTCGGCGCCCCGCCCGTTCCAACCGTGTACGAGCGTTCCATTCGTCCGCCGATGCAGCCCGCAAGCGACATGGCGCCCGCGATGACAACCGCCGCGGCTCCGCTGCCGATCACCGCGCGTTGACGCATACGCCCACCAGAATCAGCGGCAAGCCGGCCCAGACGATCCCGAGCGCCAGGGCGATACTCAGGAACGTTCCCACGAGCGCCATAAAGCTCTCCCGGCTGTCCCCGGCGGCCTGTACCAGGTTTCCGGTCTCGGACAACTCACGCCAGTTACGAAATGAAACCAGACCGCCCGCGATGGTCACGCCCAGCAAGGCGAGCGTAATCGCGGCGAGCAGCAGACGCACGCCTTCGGTGGAAAGCGGGCCGAGACTGCCGTTCCCGTTGCTGCACGCCACCGAGGAGATGACGGTGCAGATGAATCCGTGGATTGCCCAGGCTACCGCGCCCGCGCATGTTCCGAACCACAGCCTCGTCCGGGGCATTCGATCGACATGACGGGTTGGCGTCTCCGGGGGCACTGTTCACCTGATGTTCGGCGCCACATAGAGGAATGCGACGATCCAGATCCAGACAAAGTCGACAAAATGCCAGTACATCGCCGCGTTGTGGAATGGCCGGAACGGCGGCCGGTCCACGGGCTCGAAGCGCGGCAGGGCCAGCACGAAACAGAGAATCAGCAGGCCCACGATGACGTGCAGCGCATGGAAACTCGTGATGGTGTAGAAGATGGAGCCGTAGACGTTCGTGCGCGGCGTGAGTTCTTTCAAATGATTGCTGTATTCGACGTACTGCAGGACCAGGAACCCGAGGCCGATCAGGATCGTCAGCAGAAGAGCGGCGCGGGCTGACCCGTACCGACGCGCCTTCACCTGCTTCTCTCCCCATCCGAGAACCACGCTGCTCGTCAGCAGCGTGGCTAGCATGATCAGCGCCATCCGAAGCTTCGGAGGTTCTTCCGCCAGCCATCGCCATCCGCCGCGAGCCAGGTAGAAATACGCGAAAAACAGGATGATGAAGAGGAAAGCTTCGGTGGCGATGAACAGGAGCATGCCAGCCGTGCCGCGCCGGTTATCGATAGCGCCGATCGGCGGCTCATGAGGCCGATAGGGTTTCGGAGTTTCCGTCAGCGTACTCATCGGCCTTCTTCCGGGTGTCCTTTCGGCCATAACCAGGCTGCGGTAACGATGGCGCACGCGATCACGCCCGCGAGCGTCAGCCAGAGCAGTTGAAACAGCAGAGTGGAGAAGACGAGCGTCATCGCGAGAGAAAGCAGCAGGGGCATCATTGTGTCTTCCGGCATGCGCGCGACAGCCACCAGATCCGCATCCAGCGGTGAACTGGCGAGAGTCACTCTTCCTGTATCGAGAAGCCGGTGTCCGCCGGGGTCATCCTCTTCGTCATGGTCATCCCAAAGGGGATGCCTCGATACCACGGTGGGGATGTGCAGAGTGGCGTAGGCGGGTGGCGGCGACGGAATGGACCACTCGAGAGTGTCGGCTCCCCACGGATCGCTTCCCGCAAGGGCGCCGGATTGCCGGCTGCGCAGGAAATTGACGATGCTCAGAAGAACTCCGAAACCCAGAGTAAACGCGCCAATCGATGAAATCATGTTCCATCGGTCCCATCCCAGACCGGGAGGGTACGTGTAAATGCGCCTGGTCATTCCCATCAGGCCGGTGATGTGCATCGGGAAGAAGGCGGCGTTGAAACCGACAAACATGATCCAGAAGCTCCATTTGCCGAGCGTTTCGTTCATCATGCGGCCGGTGATTTTCGGAAGCCAGTAATAGAAGCCCGCGAACACCGGGAACATATTGGCGCCGACGAGAACGTAGTGTAAGTGGGCCACCACGAAATAGGTGTCGTGCAATTGCCAGTCGACAGGGATCACTGCGGTGATGATGCCGTTCAGGCCTCCAATGATCAGCGCGGCAAGAAAGCCCAGGGCGAAATGAAACGCCGCCGTCGGGACGGGACGCCCCTTCCAGATCGTGGCAAGCCAGGCAAATACCTGGACGGCGCTGAAGATCGAGATCGTCATGCTGGCGGCGCTGAAGAAGCTCATCGACATTTGCGACATGCCAACCGCGAACATGTGGTGCACCCAGACTCCGAAGCCGACGATTCCGGTGAGAACCGTCGCGATAGCGACATAGGGGTAGCCAACAATCGGCCTTCGGCTGAAGACGGGGATGATCATCGAGATCATCCCCGTGGCGGGCAGGAACACGACGTACACCCAGGGGTGGCCGAAGAACCAGAACAACTGCTGCCACAGAAGCGGGAAGCCGCCGTGGGACAGATCGAAGAAATGGGTTCCCCACCGGCGGTCCAGCTCCAGAAACACGCACGCCACCGTCAATGAAGGAAGAGAAACAACGATGGTGAATGAGATCGTGAGAGTGCTGTAGAGAAACAGCGGCATGCGGCTGACAGACATGCCCGGCGCGCGCAGCCGGAAGATGGTGACGATGAAGTTGATAGCGCCGGCGGTGGTCGAGATGGTCAGAAAAATCAGTGACAGGGCATAGAAATCCATGCCATAGCCGGGCGAATATTTCTGCGAAGTGTAAGGAACATACGCGAACCATCCGCCATGCGGAGCCTGAAGAATCAGCGCGCTGCCGTACAGCAGCATCCCTGACATCAGAAACGACCAATAGCTGAATGCGTTGAGGCGCGGGAAAGCCATGTCGCGAGCGCCGATCATCAGCGGGATCAGATAATTCGCGAAGCCGGAAAGGATGGGCGCGGCATACCAGAAGATCATGGTGATGCCGTGCATGCTGAAAAGCTGATCGTACGTTTCGGGATCGAACAAGCGCTGGTCAGAGCGCGCCAGCTGCAGGCGCATCACCAGCGCTTCGAGGCCGCCGATCAGCAGGAAGAGCATCGCGGTCACGAGATACCGTTTGCCGATCTCTTTGTGGTCGACGCTCGAAAGCCAGCCCGTGAGCGTCCGGGGCGTTTCCCAGATCTGCGTGAGCCGTTCCTGAACTGCCGTACCCATCGAATCACCCGGCTGAAGGGCGCCTCACATCTTTTCTTTCCAGCCGTGACGAATCAGCCACCAGTTCGCCGGATAGGCAGTGAGAAAACCGATGATCATCGCGATCTGCATGGAAAACCAGTACACGGGAGAGGTTGGCTCGACGCGGGGTTGAAACAGGACTTTGCTCGAGAAAGCCATCCACGCGAACATTCCGACCTCGAACGCGGCGAGCGAGATCGTATCGGCTTTGATGGCGGCTCGAATACCTGGCCAGCCGTGCAGGTTGCGCATCGGCGCGATCGCGTAATACTGAAAAACAATTCCCAGAAGATAGGCGGCGGCGAAATCGACCACGTAGTTTGCGAATAACACGGATCCCGCGATTTTCAATCCCACGAAGAAAACCATCCATTCGCCGGCGAAATCTCCGATGGAGCAGCCGGCTCCACAATGGCTGTCGCCGAGAAAAACCATGCGAGCGAACGATTTTTGCTTGCTCTCGCCGGACGATCTCCCGAAGGTCCAGTATGCCCATACGGCGACGGGTCCCAGGTAGAGCGCTGTAATTGGCCAGACGACATTCATGACCGGCATCTTCTGACGGTGGCCCCGAATGATGTCGAAGAGGATCAGGACCGCGCACCCAATGGCTACGACGAGGCAAACTTCCGATACAACGATCAGCCAATAAGGTGGATTTGTTCCTGGAAGCACGATGACTTACGATCTTTTGTTTTCGCTCTGTCGCCTTATTGGCGCCCATAAATGACGATAGATTGGTTGGGAGAATAAGCCGCCGATCGGCTTATTGCCAACAACCCATCCCGATCGTAAACCTTTTCATCGGGCGAGGTACAAGGTAGTTTACGAAGGAATGTGTCTGCTGGTACCGGACAAATATGCGCCTTTTCAGGAAGTTACCGGCCACACATTCGCGGCCGGATAGTAGCGGCGCTGAGAGGGTGAGGCCATTTTCAGCCAGAATTCGTTCATTCCGCGCGCGTCGCGGCGCAGGCTTCGACGAATGAGTCCGCTGTTTCCGGACTGGAAGACCAATGCGCGTGCACATACGAGCCGAGCACGCAGCCGCGCGAGTAACCTTCCTGCCGGCATTGGCCCGGCGGCGCGCTTACGTCATACGCGGCGTGAGGCGTCTCTTTCCATTGCAGCGTCGAATAACGAAACTGATGGCCGCGGAATGTCCGTCCCGCCGGACCGAGAATCGTATGGCGGCGCGTCGTCACTTCGACATAGCCGAGCGCCTGCATCCCGCTGCTCATCACTGCATTTGCCCCGAACCATCCAACCATCGGATATCGCGAGCCATCTACCTGACGAATTTCATCGCAGAGATACATCAGGCCTCCGCATTCGGCATAGACGGGCTTTCCGGCGCGGCAAAAGCGCAGAATGTCCCGACGCAGTCCTTCATTATCCGCAAGCGCCTCCGCGTGGCTCTCGGGATACCCTCCGCCCAGATACAGCCCATCCACATCTGGTAAGCGAGAAGCCGTAATCGGCGAGAACCGGACAAGCTCGGCGCCAGCTTCTTCGAGCAGCCGGAGATTTTCGTCGTAGTAAAAGTGAAATGCATCGTCCAGCGCCATTCCGATCCGGCAGAAGTATCGCGGCTTCGATCGGACGCGAATCGCCGGTGATTCGAGCGCCGGCGCCGTTCGAGCAATCTGCAGAATCCTCTCAATGTCGCACCACTCCGCGGCGTGCCTTCCCCACGCGTCGAACAGCGTGGAGGGCAGAGAGGCATCGTGTGCTGTTATCAGTCCGAGGTGTCGTTCGGGAAATGCATGATCCGGATCCCGCGGAAAGCCTCCGAGGACCGGGACCGCCTGGGACGCAGCCACCAACATCCCGAGATGACTTCTTCCCCCGATTCGGTTACACAGAACGCCGCCGATCCGGAGTTCGGGATCGAAGGACGCGAAACCCTGCGCCATAGCGGCAACGCTTCGGCTCATGCCGGAAGCGTCAACAACGAGGAGCACGGACGCTCCCAGCCACTTCGCGATCTCCGCTGTGGAACCCGCGTTCGATGTGCTCGCGACGCCGTCGAACAATCCCATCATGCCTTCAATCACGGCGATGTCGGATTCCCTTGCGGCATTCCCGAACGTGGACAGAACGCCTTCGCGCCCCATCAGCCAGCCGTCGAGGGTCTGGCTGCGCACACCGGATGCCTGAAAATGATAAGTGGGGTCGAGGTAGTCGGGCCCGCATTTAAAGACGGACACCCGAAGACCGAGGCTTCGGAAAGCAGTACAGAGACCGGCGGTGATGGTGGTTTTGCCGACACCGCTGCCGGTTCCGGCGATGACGATCCGGGGGATCGGGCTGTCCGTGCTTCTCAAGCTGAATTGTATGCCTGGACTCGGGCTGCGAATGGGACGATTGTGAAACTTGCGCCAAACGACCTGATTTCGGTACTGTTAAACGGCAGAACCCTGAAAGTCTGATCCTGAAAAATGCCCTTCCAACGGGCCGACGAGATTACCTATTACGACGAGCTCGGACTCGAGCGTGACGCCTCGCCTGAACAGATTCGCGATTCCTTCCGTTCGCTGGTTCGCCTGCTTCACCCCGATCAGCAGACCGACCAGCAACTGAAGGAGATCGCGGAGCGGCAGATGCGCAAGCTCAATCGCATCCATGCCGTCCTTTCAGACCCGGAGAAGCGGCGCCGCTACGACGAAGATCTGGACGAGGAGCGACGTCGAAGGCCAACGATCATCTTCAGTCCGGCTTCCAATATCAATCCGCGGCGCTTTGTGGCGCGACTGATGTGGGCTGGCGCAGCCGTGCTGACTGTAGGGATTCTGATCTGGCTCGCGGCGGACGGAAACAATGCGTTGCAGGTCGACGTAACCGAGCGAGCGAGCACGGCATCGCGGACGGCCGCTGCATCCTCAGCCCCGCCTTCGTCGGGGGCTTTGGATCCGGTCGACGAGGTCATTCAATTGCGCTCGGATCTTCGAATGGCGCTGGCCGAGCGCGACGCCGCCATGCGCGAACTCGCTCGGATTCGTGGAGTGCCCGGGAACTCACGCAAGGGCCCGGTTCCCCCGGCATCAGAGGCTCCCGATCCGGACCCAGTGCCTTCCACCGCGGCGGCCGACCCGACCAACTCGCTCATCCCTCCGACAGTTCCGAGAATTTCGACTTCAGGCATGGGTTCACAGCTCGCCCGCCTGTCTCCTGCAACCCCGGACCGTGGCGGACTGCGCCAGTTCGCCGGATTCTGGTTCTATTCTCGTCCTCCGCGAACCACGCGGAGGAATAACCTCTATCCGCCTGAATTCATCGAGGCAACGCTGAGCGACCAGAACGGCGTCATTCGGGGAAAATATCGCTCCCGGTATCAGATCGTCGATCGGGCCATTTCACCGGATGT
>DASZUZ010000602.1:0-11077 GCA_035547415.1 Bryobacteraceae bacterium
GGCCCGCGCTCTTTCACGTCTCGTTCAATTGCGGCGAGCGCGGCAGGAATCTCTTCGTCGGTGAGTCCCAGCCTGTGCAATTGCGCAGTACTGCCCGAAACGGTCTCGATTTCGACCGTATCGCCCGAATGCACCGTCAGTACGGGTTTCGTGGCCGCGGAATAATTTCCGATGACAACAGTCTGCGGTGTCGCTTTGAGTGTGAAGTCGGCGCAGTAAACGGGAATCGAGCCTGCGGCGAAGAGAAAGGCCGTCAGCCGGAAGCAGCGCATGGTTCATTCTATGGCTGTTTCTTCCGCCATTGTTTACGGCGCCGGTGACGATAATCAATAATCGATGGGATAAAGATCGCGGACCAGCCTGCGCAAGCCGATTGCGCAACACGTCCGCGGCCACGGAATAAAACTTCATGAGACAGCCGCTCCTGCTCCTTGTGCTGGCCACCATAGCGGCGGCGCAGCAAACCCGGCACGAAAAGGTGAACGCATCACCCAATCCGGCCGACGACACGAAACCCAACAGTGATAAAGTTCCCGATGTCTACGCGATTACGGGACAGTTCGATCGCGTGGTGGTTCTGCGCTTCAAGTTCGGGACCGATCTGCTCGCGGGAATCGAAAAGATGGTTGCTCAACAGAAAATCCGCAACGCCGTCATCCTCGCCGGAGCGGGTTCCGTGCGGGGGTATCAGGTCCACCAGGTCAGCAATCGCGACATGCCCTCGAAGAACATGTTCGTCAAAGATCCCACTGCGCCCGCCGACCTGATCAGCGTGAACGGCTACGTCATCAACGGGAAAGTGCATTGCCATATGACGATGGCGACGCCGGACCACGCCTTCGGCGGACACCTGGAACCGGGGACCGAAGTCTTCACGTTCGGCATCATCACGCTTGGAGTGATGAAAGACGGCGTGGATTTCACGCACCTCGACGACAAGACGTACCGATGAAGAAGGAGAAGCCGCATTGAAGTTTCGAGCACTGGTTTTCACCTCGATTGTCTGGACCGCATCGGCCGCGCAGTGCGACCTGAGTCAATACAAAGCGCAGCCGGGCCTGGAAGCCGCGCAACGCGGCGACGCCATCGAAATCACCTGGGCGGGGGAGCGCGGCGAGCAACTGCGCGCGAGCTTTGCCGCGCACGATGGTCAACCGGTCGTGCAGGAACTGGCAGCGCGTAAAGCCAGCGGCAAGTGGATAACGCTCGGCAGGAATCTGGTTCCCGAATACCAGGTGGCCACCGGCAGGCGCCGCCTCTCCGAACAGCAGATGGCGCCGTTGCGTGAACTCGGCATCGCCCTCACGCCGGACGTGGTGTGGCGCGAGCAATGGAACGCCTTCTGGGATGCGCCTCTCTCGGTTCCGGGCCGCGCCAATACGAATCTCGGTCTGCCGCGCAAACCGGAGGAGATCCGGCATGACTGGGCCGCCTTTCATTCAACCGGCTGCAAGGTCACAACCGATGGGGCACGGGTTGAGCTGTCGTTTCCCGGAGCGCAACTCGGCATTTTCTCCGGTGAATTGCAGTTCACCGCGTACAAGGGCTCGAATCTGCTCCGGCAGGAGATCATCGCCAGCACGCAGGAACCGTCGGTTGCCTATAAATACGTCGGCGGTTTGAAGGGCTTCACGATCGGCGATGACACGCGCGTTGTCTGGCGCGACACGGCCCGGGCGTGGCAGCAATACGCGTTCGGGGGCTCCGTCAACAAGGACCCCGTGGGGCTGCGCGCCCGGAATCGTTTCGCCATTCTCGAAACCGGAGGTGGCTCGCTCGCGTTCCTGCCACCCTCGCATAAGTTCTTTTTTGCGCGGGAGATGGAAACGAATCTCGGTTACGCCTACTACCGCAAAGACAGCGATAACTCTTTTGCTATCGGCGTCCGACAACCCGATCGCGAAGAAGGCTACAAGCCGTTCGGCATCTCGGACGAAGTATGGAAGCACCGCGTCAGCGAATCGCGCGGCGAACTCCAGAATTTCGCCCTTTACAATGCGCCACCGGGAACGCGCCAACGCATGGCCGTCTACTTTTATCTGAGTCCGGAGGACAGTCGCGCGACGGACCAGGACGTGCTGACCTACACGCACGATGACGTCTATAAAGCAATCCCGGGCTTTAAGGTGCTGGTGAGCCATTTCCACTTCCATCTGAACGAGCAACTGACCGACGCCGGCACAATGGACTTCCAGCCGACGTGGCTTCCTGTCTTCCGCGCGCTCGGAATCAATATGGCGATTCTCGCCGACTTCCACAGCGACTCGCACCCGCAGGACACCGGCAAAATCCGCCTGAACGAACAAAAGGTGTACTTCGAAGGCAGCCGCCGCTTTTCCGATCGCGATTTCCTGCTGATTCCGGGAGAAGAGCCCGACGCCAATTTCGGCGGACACTACATGTTCGTTTTTCCGAAGCCGGTCTACTTCACGCATCTGCGCAAGCCGGAACATCCACCCAACCAGCCTTTCGTCGAGAACATCGAACCGTTTGGAAAGGTGTACCACACGACGACAGCAGAGAATGAACTGGAACTGCTGAAGCAGGAACAGGGGCTCGTCTGGCAGACGCACCCACGGACGAAAGGATCGGCCGGATATCCGGACGCGACGAAAGATACGGTGTTCTTCAACAGCGACCGGTTTCTCGGCGGGTCGTTCCAGTCGCTGCCCGTCGATCTTTCGGAAAAGCGGCTCTGCGAGAAACGCTGTCTCGGGCTGCTCGATGACATGAACAACTGGACCGGCCCGAAGTATATGATCGCGGAAGGCGACACATATATGAAGTACCCCGACGACGAGACCTATGGTCAGTTGGTCGTCAACTACGTCAAACTCGCGGCGGTGCCGAAGTTCGATGACGGATGGGCTCCCCTGCTTAAGACGATGCGCGATGGAAATTACTTCAACACAAGCGGCGAGGTTCTGTTTCGAAACTGGGCAATCGAGGGAACCGGCGCCCATCGATTCTACAACGCCGAGGTCGAATGGACCTTCCCGCCCGAGTTCGCTGAACTCGTCTGGGGCGATGGGAAGAAAGTCGAGCGTCAGGTCATCTCACTCTCGAACATGCAGCCGCTGACGAGCCATCGGTTCCACGTGCCGTTCGACGCGAGTGGCAAGAAGTGGGTGCGTTTCGCCGTATGGGATTCGGCGGGCAACGGCGCCTTCACGCAACCGGTACATCTGCAATGAAAATACTGATCTGCGCATTACTCTGGGCAAACGCGGCCGTGGCGGCGGAGCCATACATCGCGGTGGTGGAAAAAGTCGCCGGCGCCGTCGCCTTCTTCAGCGAAGATGGGACACAACTCGGCGTGACGAAGGTCGGGCCGTTTCCGCATGAGGCGGCTCTTTCGCCCGATGGGCGATTCCTTTACGTGAGCGTCAATGGCGTCCTCTGGATGACCGAAGACAAACTGGGCAACAACACGGTTGCCGTGGTTGACGTGGAGTCGATGAAGAAAGTGCGCGACATCGATCTCGGCAAGTTCCACCGGCCCCACGGCATCGCGCTTGTACCGGGCTCGAATGATCTTGTCGCCACTACAGAGAGGCCTTTCGGACTGATCCGGATTGACGCGAACGCGGGCAAAGTAGTCCGTGACTTCGATGTGAAGGGCAAGAGCCCGCATATGGTGATGCCATCGCGCGATGGCGAATGGGCATGGGTGAGCGATACGGACTCCAACTGCGTGGCCGTGATCCGGTTGCGTACCGGCGACACGAAGGTCATTTCCACCGGAACGCAGCCGCAAGGGGGCGTCCTCTCACCATCCGGCGACCGGCTCTATCTCACGAACAACACCGGAAATTCGATCTCGATCATCGATACTCGCTCGCAGGCCGTCGTGGGAACAATTCCGACCGGCAAAGGTCCCGCGCGGGTCGCCATTACTCCGGACGGCAAGACACTCATCTACAACCTGCAGTTCGAACCGGCCGTGGGCTTCGCGGACATTGCAACCCGGAAGCAGACCGGGCTGGTTCGGCTGACCGGGAGACCGCTTTCATTGACCATGGCGCGCAATGGAAGGCGCGTCTTTACCGGCATCCAGGATCAGGACAAGGTGGTGTTCGTGTCGGTTGAAAAACGCGCCATCGAGCGAACCATCGATCTGCCGAAAAACAGCGGCCCCGATCCGGTCATCCCTCTCAGGTAGAGGCGTTGGCCGCCCTTCAGGCGATTTTCGCGATGAGATCGGCAAGCTCCACTGAAGCATCGGATTGCTTGCCGCGCTCCAGCCCCGGAGCAATGACGATCGCCTCGCGATGATCTTCGAACCACACGAGAAACGCCATCTTCCCGGCGCCGGAGAGGCGCTGCATATTGAGCCACGTGTAATACGCGCCCATGTCCGCATCCACCAGTGAGCCCTGCGGATCGAGTTCCGGCCGGCGCTGGGTTTCCGCCAGGAGCTCATTCATCGGCTTTTCGCGTTGCCGCGGCGCGAACCGGATGAGCATCGTAAGAGGTTGCGCGCGGCGCAGCGCCTCGCGCGCGGCCCATTGAACGAAAGTCGTCGCAAATACCTGAGTCCCCGATCCTTCCGTCAGCAGACTCAGCGCGAAACGGTTGAGCACTTTGTCGCCAACCGTGTTCAACCCGACTTCCTCGGGCTTGATCTGCGCGAGCATGGTACGAAAGGCTTCGGGGTCGAAAACGCTGGCTTCGTACGTCCTTTGCATCCGGCTTTGCAGTGTCGCGCGCGGGCCGGAGAGCGCACTGTAGGAAATACGGCTGATCGAATCCGAACCGACCGGAAGACTCGCCCCGCCGTCGATATACCAGTGATTGTACGGCTCCGGATGCGATTTGGCGCGCTGCGTTAAAACATCCAGCAGCGTGTTCACTCCGTGAGAATGATTGACCTGCGTGTAATAGACGCCATGCGGCCGCAGCTTGCGGAACAGCCGGTATTCATTTGTCGCAACACCCTGTCCGATGATGGCGATGCCGAGCCGCTGTGCCGGCAGCGCTTCATCCGGCGACGATCCGTTCGCCTTCTGCACGTAATCCACGGCAGCCGCGCGAAATGCATCGATCTGGTGCGTGGCCCACAGATGCGCCGAAAGCTGTTCGGAGAAGATCGCGGGCGAGTTGACCCAATCCGTGCGCTCGAGCGCAGTGGAAAGCTTCAGTCCTGCGAATGACGCCATGGCTGCGCGAAACTGGTCCGGCGAGAGGTTCGAGAGATAACGGAACTGCTTGTCCAGGTCGCGCCGTTCGGCGGGAAATTTCCAGTCGTAAACGATCAGTTCCCGCAGCAGCAGCGGAACGAAAGCCAGCGGAAGCTGCCGGAGAAGTTCGATCTGCCCGGCGGCAAGCGCTTTGGCTTCCGGTGGATAAGCGTTGAAGTTTTCGGCCGTGAGCTGGTTCGGAAGCATGTTACACGACCTCCGCAACCGATTTGCCGGTGGAAAATCGCGCATTAAAGCCGAGCAGGGAGCCCAGGGTCGGCACAAGATCGGTCGATTCAATCGGGCGATCCACAACGACGTTCTGTTTCACGCCCGGACCGAGCACCATCATCCACGTGGTACGCGACAACTGATCGCCCGTCCGGTGGTGCTGGAATCCGTTGCCCCCGGAATCGATGTCGGAATCGCGTCCGAAATCCGGGAGAATGAACATGGTCGTTTTGTTGGCATACTCCGGATCTTTCTGGATCGTCTGCCAGAGTTCGGCGCACAGCCGGTCGGAACGTTTAATCCCGTCGACGTAAAGCGAAAAAGTACCGGAGTGCGCAATATCGATGTCGTGCAGCGTCACCCACAGCAGGCTGGGCGAAAGCTGCCGCATCAGGTGCTTCGCGATATAGACCGACATTTCATCCGGGCTGGCGAGGCTCCGAGCATGCTTCGCAAAATCGTCCACCGAAAGCTTGAGCACCTCAGCCATCTGATTCAGTTCGATCTGGCGGCCCGCAAGCGAGGGAGCGTAGAGCGGCGTCTCATAGTTGTCGCGCAACAGATGCTGGTAGCGCTCCCCCTCCGTCCCGGAGGCCAGCGCGGCGGCCAGCAGCCGCTTTGGGAGGATCACGCCCGCCCCGAGACCGGGGCCATAGGATTTATGCCCGCTCTCGCCGATTCGCGCAAAACCGTTACTCGGCGCCACAACCCATGCGTCAGTCGCTGGCCGCTTCAGATCCTTGCGGAAGTATTCGAAGACAGTCGGATGATCCGGCGATACAGCCGCGAAATTGTTAAATGTCTCGTACACGCCGGTGACAATGCTCGCCGTCGCTACATAGTGCCCGAGAATGCCCTTGTTCACGACGTTCGTAAAGAAGGTGGCCTGCGGGATCAACTCATTCAGAAGATGAGGAATATTTTCCTGCCCGTCAGGCATGAACGTCTCATCGTCGCGGGCGCCCCCGCCGAAAGTGACCACCACAGCCTTACGGCTGCGCGCGCCGATCATTCCACGGAGCGAGGAAGGTCCGAAGAAAGTCGCGGCGGCGGTTGCCCCGGTCACGGAACGAAGAAAGTTACGGCGGTTGAATGAGATCGCCTGCGCGACCTCCCAGGGATTGCCATTTTGCAACTGAGCGAGACGCATCTGATGTGTACGACGTTTTACTCATGATACGCCCGTTTGGCCAGTGCCGGAACAAACGGCAGCGGCAACGAGCGCCGGACTTCGCGCCTCCCCGCCGGGCATTGTTTACCATGAAAATCGCTTCCCGGCCCCATGCTAGAGTACGTACCGTGCGGGGAGAGCAACCGGGCACTTCGTCAGGATCGGTTAACGTGCGCTTCGCGCGTGGATCTGCCCAGTGATCGATGTCAGGCGGTATCAGACCGCTTCCACCGAAGTCGTTCGACAGATCAACCGGAGCATCGTGCTGAATCTGATCCGCACGCGCCAGCCCATCTCCCGGGCGGATTTAGCGCGTGTCTCCGGCATGCAACGGAGCACCATCTCGCTCATCGTCGAGGAACTGATCGCCGAGGACTGGGTTGCCGAGGGCCCGACCGGCCGCCCGCCGCGAGGACGCCGCCCCACGTTCCTGCGACTGAACGACGAGCGCGTGATCATCGGCGTGGACATCCGGCCGACCCGGACCACTGTCGCGCTGGCCGACGTGAATGGCAAGTTCATGTCTCAGGAGGCCATCCCCACGCTCGCCGATCCGAAGGCGGCGATCGAAGACCTGATCGCACGGATCCGGCGCGTGATGCAGTCCTGCAAAGACAGAAAAATCGAGGGGATCGGCATCAGCCTTCCCGGCCGCGTCAGCCAGAGTTCCCATCGGTTGCTCTTTGCGCCTAACCTGCGATGGCAAGACGTCGATCTGCGGACCCCGATTGCGGCCGCCACCGGACTGGATGTCGAACTCGAAAATGCGGCTAATGCCTGCGTACTGGCCGCTGTCTGGTTCGATCGCATGGAGTCCTGCCGCAATCTCGTCGTGCTTACCGTATCGGAGGGCATCGGGGCCGGCGTTCTTGTCAATGGGCTACTGGCCCGCGGTTTCGATGGGATGGCTGGCGAATTCGGCCATCTGCCGATCGATCCCGAAGGACCGCTCTGCGGTTGCGGCAGCCGGGGTTGCTGGGAAGTCTTTGCGTCCAACAATGCCGCGCTCCGCCATTACCGCGAATCGGTGTCTGAACCAGCGGAACTCAGCTTTCCTGATCTCTTGAGCCTGGCCGATCAGGGCGATGAACTCGCCTGTCAGTCGCTCGATCGAATGGCGCACTCACTCGGCCATGGCATGAGGCTGATCGTGGCTGGACTCGCGCCCGAACGCATCGTCATCATCGGCGATCTCACAAAGTCGTGGGAACGGTTCGGACCCGTGCTGGAGGCGGAGGTTCGCGCGCAGGTGCTGCCGGGCGGTTCGACTCCCGTCCTGATTCCGGCGCACGAAGATGGAATGGCCCGTCTGCGAGGCACAATCGCTCTGGTTCTGCAAAAAGACTTCGGAGACGTTCGGGAATCCCTCGCGTAGCTCCGCCGTTCAATTAGTTTGTCGGTCGAACTATCGTTTGGCGGGCCTGTTGTACGATAAACAAATTCATGCAGATCAGAGACATCCGGGCCACCACCGTAACGGTTCCCCTAGAGGCTCCGCTCCGCCACGCCAACGGTTGCCACTGGGGGCGCTTCGTCAGAACGATTGTTGAAGTCGAAACAGATACCGGACTGATCGGTCTCGGCGAGATGGGCGGCGGCGGCGAATCCGCGGAGGCCGTCTTCCGGGCGATGAAATCGTATCTGGTGGGACACGACCCGGCGCGCATCGAAGAAATGCGCTTCCTGATTGCAAACCCCACGGCTTCCCTTTACAACAACCGCACACAGGTTCTGGCCGCGCTCGAGTTCGCCTGCCTGGACATTCTCGGCCAGGCGTGGGGCGTGCCGGTTTACGACATCCTGGGTGGACGCCTCCGGGATCGGGTACCTTTCGCAGCGTATTGCTTCTTTCGCTATCCGAACCCAAAGACAGGACAGGGCGAGGTTCGAACCATCGATCAGGTGGTCGATAACGCTATTGCGCTCAAACAGCGCTATGGTTTCACTTCCCATAAGATGAAAGCCGGCGTTTTTCATCCGGACTACGAGCTCGAAGCCTATCGCGCTCTCGCCGCCGCTCTGCCGGGCGACTCCTTTCGGTTCGATCCGAACGGCGTGTGGTCTACAGAGCAGGCCATTCGTTTCGGGCAGGGCATCGAGAACATCCGCAACGACTATCTCGAAGATCCCGTCTATGGGATGAACGGTATGCGCCGCACTCGCCAGATGGTTCGCGTTCCGCTCGCCACCAACACCGTGGTTGTCAATTTCGAACAGTTAGCGGCGAACGTGCTGGATACCGCGGTCGACGTGATTTTGCTTGACACAACGTTCTGGGGCGGCATACGGCCATGCGTAAAGGCGGCGGGCGTATGCGAAACGTTCCAACTCGGCGTCGCAGTGCATTCGTCGGGTGAACTCGGCGTTCAGCTCGCAACCATGCTGCATCTTGGAGCGGTAATCCCGAATCTCTCGTTCGCGGCCGACGCGCACTACCATCACCTCACGGACGACATTATTCAGGGGGGCCGGATGCGATATGAGAACGGAGCCATTCGGGTGCCGGAGGGGCCCGGCCTGGGCGTGCGCTTGGACCGCGAGAAACTACGCGAATACAGCGAACTCTACAAGCGACTGGGCGGCTACCCGTATGATCAGGATCCAGGGCGTCCTGGCTGGACTCCCATTCTCCCTAACGATCGCTGGGCCAATCCGAAGGACGATCGCTTCGTTTCGGTCCCGCTATAGTCATGCCGCGCTGCTTCGATCTTTCGAATCGGGTCGCCGTGGTGATCGGCGGCACCTCCGGCATCGGACGCGCGATCGCACGAGGCCTGGCCGAGCATGGAGCCGATGTCGTGCCGACGGGCCGGCGCATGGAGCAGATCGAACTGATTTGCCATGAGGTCGAGGCAATGGGAAGACGCACATTGCGCCAGCCGGTCGATGTAAACGATCGGACCGCGATCGACAAACTGCGGGATCTGGCGCTGGGAAGTCTCGGACGCGTGGACATCCTCGTCTATGCAGCTGGCTATACGTTTCGAAAGCCGACAGCCACAGTCGAAGACGCGGAATGGAGCAGCCTGATCGACACCGATGTCACCGGCGCACTGCGCGCTTCGCAATCATTCCATGCGCCCCTGAAGGCAAGCGGGCGGGGCCGCATCGTGAATATCGCCTCGCTCAGTTCTTATGTGGCGTTTCAGGAAGTCGCGGCCTATTGCGCCGCCAAGACCGCGCTAGTCTCGCTGACCCGCAGCCTGGCTATGGAATGGGCGCGTGATGGCATCTCGGTGAACGCGATCGCGCCGGGGGTATTCCCGACCGAACTGAACAGCCATCTGATTCTCGGCACGCCGAGAGGGCAGGAGATGCTGATGCGCACGCCGATGGCTCGTTTCGGCAGGCCCGAGGAACTCGTGGGCGCCGCAGTGCTCCTCTCGTCCGATGCCGCGAGTTTCCTGACCGGGCAGTGTATCGCCGTGGACGGGGGTTATCTCGCGGGAGGCGTCAATGTTTAGGCGTGTAATCCTCGTTCTCGCCTGCTTTGCGCTAACCGCGGGCGCTCATGCCGAAACCGGCCACGACGCATGGCTCCGGTACGCGCCCGTTCCCGCCCGGAACCTCCCCGCAGTAATCGCGGCGTCGGGCGATTCGAAACTGATTGAGACCGCGCGCAACGAACTCATCCGGGGCGTGCGGGGCATGACGGGTCGCACTCTTCGTATCGAATCGGGAGCCCCGAAAGAACCCGCAATCCTCGTCGGCACGCTCAGGGATCTGAAACTGAACGGAAACGTTGCGCCAGAGGGCTACTGGCTGAAAGCGAGCGCCGGCAATATCATCGTTACCGGCGCGGACGATCGGGGCGTTCTCTACGGCGCCTTCGCCCTGCTTCGCAGAATCGCTCTCGGCGAGCCGCTGCTCTCGCTGGACGAGAAGCAGGCGCCTTATGCTCCCATCCGATGGATCAATCAATGGGATAACCTCGACGGCTCGATCGAGCGCGGCTACGGCGGGCGCTCCATTTTCTGGGACAATCTTCATGCCCGCGCGGACCTCAGCCGGGTCGGCGACTATGGCCGCCTTCTGGCGTCGGTCGGCATCAACGCCTGCTCCATCAACAACGTGAACGCCAACCCGCGCATGCTCGCGCCGGATTTCATTCCGGAAATTGCGCGCATCGCCGAAGCTTTCCGTCCCTGGGGAATTCGCGCGGCAATCTCGGTGGACTTCGGAAGCCCGCAGACCATCGGCGGACTCGACACGTTCGATCCACTTGATCCACGTGTCGCGGAGTGGTGGAAAAAGACGGCCGACGCATTGTATTCCGCCGTTCCGGATCTTGCCGGCTTTGTGCTGAAGGCAGACTCTGAAGGACGCGTCGGCCCGTCCACCTATCACAGAACTCACGCCGACGCCGCCAACGTTGTCGCACGCGCTCTGAAGCCGCACGGCGGCCTGCTGCTCTATCGCGGATTCGTCTATGACCACCACATGGACTGGAACAATCCGAAAAACGACCGGGCGCGCGCCGCATACGATAATTTCA
>DASZUZ010000603.1:0-6800 GCA_035547415.1 Bryobacteraceae bacterium
TTCTCGATCGCGTCATCAGGGCGCTGGAGTCCGGAAGCGAGCCCGATGAAGCCGACGCTTTCGCGCTGCGCGGAATGGCATCTTCTTCACGAGAACGCGCGATGCCGATCGCCGAACTCGCACAGGTAATCCTGGCCAGGCTGGGGGAAAAGAATCGATCAGGACTGACCGCGAGCAGCGGGCCGCAACTCGGCTGAGGCCTGTGACTTTGCTCCGGTAAGGGCCGTCACCACGCGCTCCGTAATCTGATCGATCATCGAAGGCATGGCCGCATCAAGCGCGATGGTCACGGCCGCCCGCACCTGCTCGGGATCGATTACTGCAACGGATCTCTGAACGATGCCTCCGCGTCCCTGTTGCCCGGCATCCTGCGATTTTTTCTTCGATGGAGCGACAAATTTGCCGATCGCGGAGAGGAGAATACTCGCCTCGAACGGTTTCTTGAGGACGCCATCGGCCCCGACCCGGGCGACGGCGTCCTCATCCACAGGCTCCACGGCTCCGGCTGTCAGGAAGACAGGCGCGCCTCCGTGTTTCTTTACGTATTCGCAGACTTCGTAGCCCGACACCTCGGGCATTGAGACATCCGCGATGATCAGGTCCGGCGCGGCGTCCTGCAGACGAAGAAGAGCGACTTTGCCATCGCTGACCGTGATGACCTCGTGGCCCTCATCCCGCAGAATGCGTTCGCCCATGCGCTGGGCGTGCGGGCTGTCGTCCGCCAGCAGGATCCGGCTCATTGCAGCGGAGCGGACGGCTGTGTCGGAGTCGTTCGCGACGCCGGTTGAGCGTTCTGTGCCGTGGTGTCCGTCGTCGCCGGCGTCCCGCTCTGAGTGGGAGTCGCGGAAGCAGGGGCTTGATGTCCCTTCTTCTTCGCTTCGCGCGCCGCCTTTGCCTGCGCTTTCGCCTGCGCTTTCTGATAAGCCTTGATCTGCTTCGCGGTCGCCGGGTGATTGGTCGGCGGCGCGACTTCCGTCGCGTTCGAAGACGTGGTGGTCTGCCCGTTGGAGCCGACGCTGGCCTTCTGCTCGCCCGTGCCCTGCGCATCCGGAGCCACCGTGCCGTTCTGCGAACTCAGGCGGGCATCCGGACTCTTGTCGATATTGCTCGAATCGGCCACGACGCCGGCGACTACATCGCTGACCCCGCTCTGTCCACCGGCAGCCGAGGCGGGCACGCTCACCGGAACGGAAGGACGAACCGTATCCATGATCGGCGCTCCGGCCTTCGCCGCGAGATGCGTGTCAGGATGCCCCGAAAGGAATCCTGTCGACCGGCTCAACAGACTGGGCTTCGTGCGGTTTTCGAGTTCGTACTTCATCCGCGCATAGGCGGCCGGATCGGCCTGCGGAACAGCGCGCTTCAGTTCGCCGAGGCGCTGTTTCGCCTCGTCCACGTGCTCGCTCAGCGGATAGTCCTTGACGATCCTTACCAGCGCATCGCCCTCCTGCGCTTCGAACCGGTCTCCCATGTGACGGTAGGAGTCGGCTTCCTCCCACAGGGCTTCATCGGAGCCGCTGTAGAGCGGGTATTGCCGGGTCAGATAGGTAAAGCGGCTTGCAGCGGCCGGGAAACTGCCCTTGTGATGGTAGAAGTCTCCCGCGCGATACTCCTTTTCGGCAAGCACTTCCTGGACGTTGCGCAGCATCTGCTCCGCCTTCTTCACGAACTTTTCGGCGTTGGGAAACTGCTTTAAAACCTGCCGGCACTCGTCTTCCGCGCGAGTTGCCTGCGCGGAATCACGGTCGGCCTTCTCCATCTGCTTGTAGTGGATTTCGCAGACCTTATATTGAGACTCGGCGGCTTCCTGCATGTTCGGATAGAACAGGATGAAGTCCTTGTATTCCGCTTCCGCCTGCGCGAGACCATGGGCTCCGCCCTCCCGATACCAACTGTCCGCGATGGCCAGTTTCGCCTTCGCCAGATATTCGCTCGTATCGTAGGTATTGATGAGCGTATTCAGCGTCAGGCGGGCCACCTCGTAGTTGCCCTTCTCGATGTTTTTAATCGCCCGATCGAAGAGGATCTTATCGGGTTGAAGGGTGTCCTTCGAAATCGGTGTTTCGTATTTCTTCTTTCGGAACGGAAAGAAGCCCGAGAGCAGCAGTATTGCGAGAAAACTCGCCGTGAGAACCAGAATAGGATTGCGTCTCTGCATCAGATAGCCGTCTTCAGTCATTTTAGGGACGCATGCGCCTCGCCGCCATCGTGGAAGGCTCTAAGTCCCTGCTTTGCTAAACCTTGATTGCCGTCGCGTTTTCGGCGATGTGTTGCATCTCTTTCACGGTTGCAGCCGGATCCGCACTGAGAAAAACGTGAGAACCGGCAACGAGCCAGTTGCAGCCCGCCCGCACAATCGCCTCGATATTTTCGTTGCTGACTCCGCCGTCGATCTCGATCGCGAAATCCAGGCGCCGCTCGGCGCGCATCCGGTCCAGCCGCTGGATTTTACGGAGCGCGTTCGGAATGAACTTCTGGCCGCCAAAGCCGGGATTCACGCTCATGACGAGTACATAATCGACGACGTCCAGAACGTCTTCGAGCACGCTGACCGGCGTCGCCGGATTGAGCACCACGCCCGCGCGCGCGCCACGATCTTTGATGACGTGCAGTGTGCGATCCAGATGGACCGCCGCTTCGTAATGAACCGAAACCTGATCCGCTCCGGCTTCAATGAAGATCGGCGCGTACGTATCGGGATCCTCGATCATCAGATGGACATCGAGCGTGAGGTCGGTGACCTTGCGGATGGATTTGACAACCGGAGGGCCCATCGTCAGGTTCGGAACGAAGTGGCCGTCCATAATATCGACGTGGAGCATGCGCGCTCCACCCCGTTCCACTTTGCCGATTTCATCTCCCAGGCGCGCAAAATCCGCCGAGAGGATCGATGGTACAATTTCGACCATTGTAAACCACGATGGTATCATGCCGGTTCCGGCTGCACATTGCGCCGGGGCTCCGCTCACGCGTTTCCTCACGTGACAGAATTGAGTTTGATGAGCGCCTTTCGCAGGCAATGAAACTCTTCACTACGGATCATCGGGCGATTGCGCGGCAGTACTTCTTCCTGTCCCTCGCGGCCGTGCTCATGGGCGTCGTCCTGTCACTGCTCATGCGGTTCCATCTGGTGTTTCCGCAGGCTCAGGTCGGATGGTTTGAAAAATTGTGGCCCATCCGAGCCGCGGGCGGGGTGATGACGCCCGAATTATACCTTTCTTTGCTGACGCTGCACGGCACGCTCATGGTGTTCTTCGTTCTGACGCTCGCGCCGTTCAATGCTTTCGGCAACCTGGTTCTGCCGGAGCAGCTCGGCACGAACCGGATGGCGTTTCCGCGGCTGAACCTGGCATCGTTCTGGATCACGGCCGCGGCATTCGCCCTTCTGATCGCATCCTTCGTTTGCCAGGATGGCGGCCCGATCTCGGGCTGGACGGCTTACCCTCCGTTGAGTGCCGTGGGAGCCATCGCGGGTCCGGGCGAAGGACTCGGCCAGACGCTGTGGTTCCTGAGTATCGAGACGTTTTGTTTTGCATCGACGCTCAGCGCAATCAACGTGATCGCCACCGTGATCGACATGCGCGCTCCCGGCGTGGAACTGATGCGGATGCCGCTCACCTGCTGGAACTGGTTTGCGACGGCGCTTCTGAGCCTGCTGTCTTTTCCGGTGCTGATGGCTGCCGGTCTCCTGATGCTGCTGGATCGTCTGGCCGGCACCAGTTTCTTCGTCCCCGGCGGACTGCTGGTGGCCGATCGCGTCATACAGCACAGCGGCGGATCCCCTCTTCTTTGGCAGCATCTGTTCTGGTTCTTCGGCCACCCCGAGGTCTACATCGCGATTCTGCCAGGCATGGGAATCGTCTCCCACCTGCTTTCGACCTTCTCCGGCAGACCGCTTTTCGGATATCGCGCCATGGTCTGGGCGACCCTCTCGATCACTGTTCTCGGACTGCTGGTCTGGGGACATCACATGTTTATCAGCGGGATCAATCCCTGGTCCGCGATCGCGTTCTCGACGCTGACCATGGCGATTGGCGCGCCCTCCGCGGTCAAGACCTTTAACTGGATCGCCACGATCTGGGGCGGGAAGTTGCGACTGACGACGCCGATGCTGTTCTCTCTCGGCTTCGTCTCGATTTTTGTGACGGGCGGGCTTTCCGGTCTCTTTCTCGGGCAACCGCAGATCGACGCGTATTTCCACGACACGTACTTCGTGGTCGCGCACTTCCACCTGATTATGGGCGTCGCCGCGCTGTTCGGCATCTTCGCCGCCACATCGTACTGGTTCCCGCTGATGTTCGGCCGGATGATGAACGAGTCGGTTGGCAGGATCCATTTCTTTCTCACGTTCATCCTGTCTTACGCGACGTTCCTGCCGATGCACTTCGCGGGTTTCGCCGGCAATCCGCGGCGCTATGCGGACTTCACGACATTCGATTTTCTGGGTTCAGTGATGCCGCTGCAACGCTGGATTACCTGGTCGGCCTTCGCGCTCGCGGCCGTGCAGGTCCTGTTCCTCTGGAATCTGTTCTACAGTATGTGGCGCGGCCCGGTCGCGGAAGGAAATCCCTGGCAGGCCGAGGGGCTTGAATGGGCGCCGGTTCCGACCGAGCCGGGTCGGAGATACTGAAGTATGGCCACGCTGACGCAGTCGAACATCGGCGCGCCTCCACCCGTGGATCCGGGCCGTCCGACCGGAGGAGGCGGGGGCGGAGACGAGAAGCGCCGGCCGGAGCGCGGCAATTCACGGAACGCGTCCATCACCGGAATCCTGGTGCTGATGTGCGCGAGCATGATGACGTTCGCCGCGATGGTCAGCGCCATGGTGGTACGGCGCGGGCTGAACAACGACTGGCACGCGCTCCCGCTCCCGCACATTCTCTGGTGGAACACGGGGATTCTGATCCTCAGCAGCATTGCGATCGACGTGGCCCGCCGGCTGCTGCGCCGGAATAAGCGGCAGTTATTCAATGTGCTCTGGACGGCCGGCACCGCGATGGGCACGTGGTTTCTGATCGGGCAGATTATTGCGTGGAAACAGTTGGAAGGCCGCGGCTTCTTCCTGCGGGGGAATCCCAGCAGCGCGTTCTTTTACATTCTGACGTGGGCTCACGCCGCGCACGTTATCGGGGCGCTCCTCGCGGTGGCATACGTGGAATACCGGGCTATGCGTTACGAACTCGGACCGGGCAGGCGGACATGGGTTGACGTGAGCGCGATCTTCTGGCACTTCCTCGATGTGCTCTGGTTGGGAATTATGGCATTATTCGCGTTCTGGGCATAAATATCGATTCGAAATGATCGAGGCAATCTCGCAATACTATTCCACCCGCACGCGCCGCGTGACGGGTTTGTTTATTCTGGCCAATCTGGCCTTCTTTGCCGCGTTGCTCGCTGTGATGTTCTATCTGCGATGGGCTTCGGAGGAATGGCCCCAACCCTTCCATTTCCCTTCGCTCCTGATGGTAACGGCGATGACGATGTTTTCGTTGTGTGCCAGCGTCACCATGGCCGTGGGGGCTCACGCCGCGAAACTCGAAGACACCGAGCCCGCGGTGCGATGGATCGCCATCGCGATCACTTGCTGGTTTGTATTCCTGTTTCTGGAAATCGTGGAATGGGTGCGGCTGGTCTATCTCGAGAAGCTGGGGCCGGACACCTCGTTCGGCGGAACCTTCCTCCTGCTCACGGGCACGCACTGGCTGGCAGCCGCATTGTGCGCGGGATGGTTTACGCGGGTCGCGACCGACGTGAAGAAACACGACCCGATCGCAGCCGCCATGTATTCTCATTTTCTGAACCTCTGGTGGATTGTGCTTGTGATCACCCTCTACCTGATTAACGCGGACCTGGCCGGGATATGAACTGGGCCGGACTGCTCGCGCAATGCGTGATGTGTTACCGCACGGCGGCCGCGCAGCAGGCCGAACGAGCCAGGGTACTGAATACGGGAATCCTCATTCTGCTGATTCCTCCGGTTGTCATCATCGGTTTCATTCTGTTCCGTGCCTTGCATAGCCGGAGAAGCGCGCAGATGCAGGCCGACAAAAACAACTGAGAACAGAGCGCAACGGTCCGTGAATCGATTTTCAGAGAGCAGGCGAAATTGATGAACCCGGTGGCGCTGATCACCGGCGCGTCCAGCGGCATCGGCGAAACGTTTGCCCGCAGGCTGGCGGCTCGCGGCTACGATCTGATCCTTGTCGCACGCCGCACCGAACGGCTCGAACAACTCGCGCGCGAATTACCCACGCGGACCGAGGCCATCGGCGCGGACCTCGCCACCGAAGAAGGTCTTCAGGTGGCCAGAGAGGCGATCCTCGGTTGCGAGCGTTTGGAGATGCTTGTCAACAATGCCGGCTTCGGAACCCTCGGCCGGTTCTGGGAAGCGGATCCCGAAGGGCAGGACCGTATGTGCCGCCTGCACGTCATCGCCACCGCGCAACTCACGCATGCCGCTCTGGCGGGCATGACCGCGCGCGGGCGGGGAGCGGTCATCAATGTCTCGTCCGTTGCGGCTTTCTCGACCAGCGAGGGGAATGTGAGCTACTGCTCGACCAAAGCGTGGATCAACAGCTTCACCGAAGGGCTCGATATTGAACTTCGTGGCATTCAGTCGCCCGTTCGGGTGCAGGCGCTGTGCCCCGGGTTCACCGTAACGGAATTCCACGAGACGCTCGGCGTGGACCGCGGCAAAATTCCTTCATTCCTCTGGATGACGGCCGATGAAATCGTCGACACGTCGCTGCGCGCGCTTGCCGGACGCGAGGTGATCGTGATTCCCGGCTGGAAGTACAAAC
>DASZUZ010000604.1:0-4557 GCA_035547415.1 Bryobacteraceae bacterium
GCCCAGTCCCTTCGAAGCGCGTCGATAGGCGGGACTGAAACGCAGAACGTGACCGACCATCAGGACGCGGCCGCTTTCCTCGGCGGCGCGTCGGACCGCATCCGCGCCGGACGGATCGAGCGCCATGGGTTTTTCGAGAAACACGTGCTTTCCCGCCCGCAGAGCGGCGATGGCGAGAGGCGCATGCTGATCGGTCGGGACGCACAGGTCAATCGCGTCGATGTCAGGGTCCTGCAGAAGGGCACCCACGGCGCCGTATTTCCGGATGCCGGAGAAGTCCATCTTTTCTCCACCGCTCCCCAGATTGCCCGAGATCGAGGTAAGATCCCCCGCGAGTTTAGCTTCGTCGGAACTCTGGACGGCGACCAGCCTGGCTGCCGGGATCTGCCTCCATGCCTTGAGATGAGTGGCCCCCATGAAGCCGAGGCCGGCGACGGCGACATTCATCCACGTACTCGCCTGGCCACGATGAGGGTAATATCATCGGCCTGGGCCGCGCCGGCGGTATAGTCCGCGACCGCCTTGTTTACCTCGGCGATGATGCCGATTGCTTCCTGGTCAGAATTCTTCGCGACCACCTCGGCGAGCCGCTCGACTTCGAACTCTTCACCCTTCGGGTCTGCCGCTTCCGTGACGCCGTCGCTGTAGATGACGAGAGCGTCGCCCTCCTCGAGGCGGACCCGAAGCTCCTTGTATTCGATCGAGGGCAGGATACCCAGTACCGGACCGCCGCCCTTCAGTTGTTCCCATGCCCCGCCCTTTCGGATAATCAGCGGCGGATTATGACCCGCGTTGCAGAATACGAGTTCACCGGTGTCACCGTCCAGAATGCAGAAGAACAGGCTGATAAACCGGTTCGAAGGGCAATTATGGGAAGTGATGCGGTTCAGCCGCGTCATCACTTCCGCGAGACTCTTCGGTTCCTCGATCAGGACCTGGACGCGCGCCTGCAATCCCATCATCAGCAGCGAGGCGGGCATCCCCTTCCCGGAAACGTCACCGAGAACCATGGCGACGCGGCTCTCCCCATAGGGAAAGAAATCGTAATAATCGCCGCCCACCGTCCGGCAGGGAGCATTATGGCCGCCCAAATCCAGGCCGCGCACTTTCGGCGCGACCCCGGGCAGAAAGCGTCGCTGAATCTCCGCCGCCTGTTCCAGATCGCGGGCCAGCAACTGCCTCGCCTGCTCGATCTCGGCGAACCGGGTTTGTTCGATCCGGATCGCGGCAACGTTCGCCATCACGGTCAGAACACTCAGATCGTCTTTCGTAAATTCGCGCAGCAGCGAGGGCGAATCGACGTAAATGACGCCGATGATCTGCTCCCGGGTCTGCAGGGGCACCGCCATCAAAGTGCGGATATTCTGCTCGACGATGCTGCGCCGCTCTCGGAACGCGTCATCGAGGGAGGTGTCGCGCACCAGAACCGAAGCGCCGCTGTTCAGCACGCGATCCCGCACCGCCGTGCTGATGCGAAATCCTTCGCCTTTATTGGCGCGGACAACGAGTTCCCCGTCTTCGAGCGTGAGCAGCACCCCGCGGTCCGCTTTCACGGCCTGAATCGCGAGATCCAGAATGAACCGGAACAGTTCAGGTAACGGACGATGGCTGGCCAGTTCGTTCCCGGCACGAATGAGAGCCGAAACCTGCGCCGCGGCGACGCCTTCGCCCTCCTTCCTGTCGGGTTTGATCGCGCCTTCAAGATTGGTAATGACGGTAGAAGAGCTCGTGTGTACATCCGCATCTTCGCCGAGAGGATCGAAGATCACCACCGGGCGGATGGAAGGAGTCGGAGCGCCGTCGTAAGTCAGGATGAGGTGCCCCGCCATGATCCGGTCGCCGGGTTTCAGCAGTGTGCGCCCGGCAACGCGCGTCCCGTTGAGCACGGTACCGTTCTTGCTGCCGAGGTCAATGAGCGCCCAATTGTTATCGCCCTCGCGTTCGATCGCAAGGTGCTGTCGCGAAAGCCCCGTATCGTCGGGAAAGCAAAGCTCGGCGGCGCTCGAGCGGCCCAGGGTGATCCGCTCCCCCTCGAGCGGCACCAGACGGCTCTTACCGTCGGGCGAAAGGATCTGTAGTTCCCTCATGAACTGACTTTCGTATTATGCTACTCCGCGTAAGCTGCAGCGGACGGGAGAGGAGCGGACACGAAGCACATCCCGGATGGCGGCGCTTGAATCCGGAACGGCGCCCGGAAACCGGCTGCCCCATCCTGAACGGTCGCCGCTCAGGCCTGAATCACTCGCGATTGCGCGGAGGGCTCAGTGCGGGCATCGCGCCGCCGATCCGGCGCGCGAAAAATCCAGGAGCAATCCTGGCACATGTATTTTCTCTTGCGGGTGACGAGTACAAGGAGTCGCTCGACTCCGTCACTCTTCCGGATCATCAGGAAATCGGATTTGCATCGCGGACACATTCGAAACCTCTCACATACTCGTAGAGTACATTTCAGTACGAAAAATGATATTCGATACGTTCACTCCATAATAACGACGAAAACGTAATCAAAAATACTCAAAAGTGCCTATCTTGAGTTGCTGCACCAGGTCTCCCGCTCGTGCTGGCACGGAGGTGCGGGATCAACGCGAAATCGGCCGGAGAACGCCTTCGCCGTCTCCTCCGCGATACAATGCCGGGTTTCGGACACAAAACATGAATAACTCCAATCTCAACGGTCGTCTGGCGCTCATTACGGGCGCGAGCAAAGGTCTCGGGCGCGCGATGGCGATTGCGCTGGCGAAAAACGGCGCACGCCTTGCCCTGGTGGCTCGGGACCGCGAAAAGCTCGAAAGCGTCGCGAAAGAAGTCGCTGCCGCCGGTTCGGAAGCAACCATCTTTGCCGCCGACATCACGAAAGAAGATCAGGTCCGTGAACTGGAGACCAGCGTCTCGTCGAAACTCGGCAAGGTTCAGATCCTTATCAACAACGCCGGCACGAATCTCCGCAAGAACATCACCGATTTCACGCTCGACGAATGGCGTGGCGTGCAGGATACGAATCTGACCAGCGTCTTTCTCATGTGCCGGTCGTTCGTGCCGCACATGAAGGGAACCGGATACGGTCGGATCATTAATATGACGTCGATCATGGCCCATGTCTCCATGCCGCAGCGGACAGCCTATTCCTCCACCAAGTTCGCGCTGCTCGGATTGACGAAGGCTCTCGCTCTCGAACTCGCGACCGAGGGGATTACTGTCAACGGAATCAGCCCCGGCCCCTTCGCGACGGAAATGAACACTCCGATTCTGCAGAATCCGGAACTGAACGCGCAGTTTGTTTCAAAAATCCCTGTCGGCCGGTGGGGCAAGGTGGAAGAGATCGGCTCGCTCGCCGCGTTCCTCTGCAGCGAAGACGCCGGATTCATCACCGGTACCGACATCCTGATTGATGGAGGATGGTGTGCGATGTAAGGCCGCGGTTTTCATCGCGCTTTCGCTCCTCGCGCTCTCCTGCAATCGCCAGAAGCAGCGTCGTATCGCTGTGATCCCGAAAGGAACCGCCCACGTTTTCTGGCAGTCGGTACACGCCGGCGCGGCGGCGGCGGGGCAGGAGTTTCACGAGGAAATCCTTTGGGATGGCCCCCCGAACGAGACCGACTATAGCCGGCAACTGGAGATTTTCGATTCCATGCTGAACCGGCACGTGGACGGCGTTGTCGTCGCCGCGGCGGACCGCACCACGCTGAACGCCTCTCTGGACCGGGCGGCGCGGGAGAACGTTCCCGTCGTGGTCTTCGATTCCGGAGTCGATTCGACGAATTACGTCACATTCGTCGCCACGAACAACTTCGAAGCGGGACAGATGGCCGGGCGCAAACTCGGCCAGTTGCTGAACGGCAAGGGAAGCGTGGCGATGATCCAGAACGCCCCCGGCAGCGCCTCCACGATGGATCGTGAACGGGGTTTCCGGGACGCTTTATCCCGGGAGTTTCCCGGGGTCCATATCGTCGCCGAACAGTACAGCATGTCGGATCGGGCGAAGGGCATGGGCGTGACTGAAAACATGCTGACCGCGCATCCCGATCTGGACGGCCTGTTCGCTTCATCGGAACCCAGTTCGGTCGGAGCCGCGCAGGCGGTGAAATCGCGCGGACTCGTGGGAAAAATCAAATTCGTGGCGTTCGATTCGAGCGAAGGTCTTGTAGAGGATCTGAGCGCGGGCGTGATTGACGCGCTGGTCGCTCAGGACCCCTTCCGGATCGGGTTCGAAGCAGTGCGGGCCGTGACGGATAAACTGAACGGGAAGACGCCACAGAAGAAGATCGATCTGAGCGCAACCGTCATTACGAAGGCGGACCTCGGGAAGCCGGAGATCAAACAACTGCTGCATCCCGATCTTGGCAAGTATCTGGGCAACTGAGGCTCCTCGGAGGCGGCTGCGCAGCCGCCTCCGGAATCCCCCGGCGCTTTGGTTCAGTTCGAGCTCAGGACTTTGACAAGCTCGTACAGGAAGGTCTGCCCCTCGTAAAACGAGCGGACCAACATTCGTTCGTCGCGTCCGTGTGAGCGATTGTCATTCCGGTCGTGAAAGAATCCCTGTACGCCATAGGTGGGGAT
>DASZUZ010000605.1:0-13201 GCA_035547415.1 Bryobacteraceae bacterium
GCGCCGGGCATGGAAAACTTTCCGTGAACGCGGAGATCGGGTCCGGTGATCACGTGGCCCTGAACGGCGATTTCTCCGGCGAGGACGTCGCCGCGAACCGACGTCGCGCCCTGCCACGCCATGGAGTTCGCGACCCTGGCGACCGCCAGACTCACGGAGCCTTCCACCTGAACGCTGTCCAGACGCAGCGAGGAGCGTATGACGGCTCCATCCGCGCGGAAAGCCATCTTTCCGGGATTGCGAAATACGGCGGGTCCGGCGAGCAGATCGCCCCCGGCCTGCGCGCCTTCGAGATCGACCAGGCCTTCGAAAGTCGAACTCAGAATGATGGAGCCGGCGGTCCTGACCTCGGTCAGTCTCAGGCAGTCCGCGGAGGGCGCCGAGAAGGTCCCGCCATCGCATTCGAGAGTCGCCGCGACAGAAGCGAAAGCCAGGCTGACCGTGCCCTGCATGTTGCAGTTGCGAAACAATACGGCGCTTCGGAACTGCGCGCCGTCGGCCCCGAGAGTGGTTTCGGCTCCATTCTCGAACACGCTTCCATCGAGAAGAGCGACGCCGCCAATCTGCGCCGCGGCGAGGCGGATTCTGCCTTTGATGCGAGCGCGCGAGAAATCCAGCATGCCCTTCAGGTCAAGGCCAATGGCACTCAGGGCGTCGCTGGTGGTCCGCGCGATGAGGGCTTCGGAGCAATCCAGCCGTCCGCCGATGCGGGCGTCTTCGAGCGAGACTCCGCCTTTGCAGTCGAACCCTCTGCGCAGGAAAACGCTTCCCCGCACGGCGATGCGATCGGCGCGCAGGGGGAACTCCTCTCCGCCATCGATGTGCGCGCCTTCCAGGTTCAGGACTCCGATCGAGGAGTCGCTCAGGCGGACGCGCTGCAGGCCGCGGCAGTTTTTCAACGCGAGGGCTCCATTGATCTCGGCGCGTTCCCCTTCAAAGCCGGGGAGAGTGCTTCCTTCGAGCGACAAGGTTCTGGCGCGGGCGTCGCGGAACAGAATCTTTTCCTGGAAGTTACAGTTCGTCAGATAAAGCGGCGTCAGCAATTGCGCGCCGGAGAAGTCAAGTTGCCCGGTGACGATTGCGTTGCTCAGCCGCACGCCGCGCGCGTGTACGGGTCCGTCGGGATAACGGCCCGTGCAGAGATCGTAAATCACTTCCGCGCGGACGACCCGATCGCCACTGGAAAGGTCCAGGTTATGGCCGGATCGGGAGGATTCGACGAGTTGCCGCTCGGATGAAGAGAGATCCGGGGCGGGAACCGGAACGGCCGATGCGGACACAAAACACCTCCGGGCAGCGGCTCAGATTATATGGCAAGGCGGCGTCTTACGCACGCCGCTGCTGTTCTCGTCGTCACGTATCGATTTTGCAGATGTATCCCGCTGACGGACTGTTGCTCGCCACCGCTCCCGGCGAGATTCCGGCGTCGCAGTAATACATCGTGCCACGATACATATCCATGCCGTGCGGGTCCGGATCTTTGCCCTTTTCGACGCTGATGATGTCGAGCACCGCGCCGGAGTTGATGTCCTGTTTCATGAACAGGTAATCGTTGGAGTACCCAACCCAGATTCCCGGCGGATCCCAGGCCAGACCGTGCGGGCGCGAGAGATGCAGGGGGATCTTGTGCTGGACCTCGAAAGTATCGGGATTCACCCGCGCGATTACGTTCCACTTGAAGCAGGTGAACCAGAGCGATCCATCGGCGTAGAGCACGCCGTGGACGCCGCCTTCATCGGGGATCCGATAGACGCCGACGGTGCGTCCGTTTTCGGGATCGACTTTGACGATGCGCCCGATTTTCGGTTCATCGGGGCGAGGAGCGCGCATGACGGGTCCGCCGTTCGCCCCCATCCACAGATAACCGCCGCCATACGCGATGCCGCTGGTATTCGACGATTCCGTGGCGATCTTCTTCTTCACCTTGCCGGTCTCCCAATCGACCAGATAAGCGGTATCGCTCACCTGCTCGCCGATCCAGAGACCTTCGGGCGTCGCTTCCAGAGCGTTCGGATGGCCTTCCGGGCTTCGGAACAGCTTCGTGACTTTGGCCTTCCTGATGGGAACGTAGCCGGCGCCCCGCGCTCCGGCGGCGGCCATCAGAGATGCAATGAAAGCTCGACGTTGCATGCTTTCCTCCCGCTCAGAATGTGAGCCGCGGACAGGACGGAATGTCTCGCGTTTAACTGACCGTTGACAATATCATGTCCGCGGCAACTCTTCCAACGGTCGTGCCGGCAGGTTTCGGGTCTATAATCAGGGGACCGAAAACGGCGGCCGGGCATTGCTTCTGGTGACGGCTGCGAGCGGGAGGTGATCGAATGACGCGAGGATCGGTATCCCGGCGCGGATTTCTGTGGTCGGCGGCTGCCTGCGGAGTTCGTCTTCGCGCTCAGGCAGGACGCCCTGTGCCGGTGGGTGTACTGCTCTACGCCGTTCAGAAAGAACTGAATGCGGACTTCGACGGAACGCTTCGCGGCGTTGCCGATATGGGTTATGAGGGCGTGGAGTTTACGCAATATATCGACTGGACTCCCGCCCGCGCAAAGGAAATCCGTGCCCGGCTGGATGAATTTCATCTGGCCTGCTACTCCACGCACAACGAGCCGCAGGTGTTCACGGAACGGCTCGAGCACGCGATCGAAATCAATCACATCCTCGGCTCCGAAAGCATCTCGTGCGTGCGCGGCCTCGGAGCGAGTCCGGGAGCGATCGGGTTTCAGGCGTCGGGGGTGGACGGATGGAAGAAGCTGACGGACGTCCTGCAGAAGTCGGCTGAAAGGCTGAAGCGCGAAAAGCAGCGCTGCGCTTTCCACAATCATGCCGTGGAATTTGAGACAGTGGACGGCCAGCGTCCGATCGATATTCTGGCAACCGCCCCGGATCTGTATTTTCAGACCGACATCCGCGCGTGCAGCCAGCATGCCGATCCGGTGACGTTCATCCGGAAGTATCCGGGCCGCCACGACTGCATACTGACGACGGACGGACCGCCGGTCAATGGGAAGGCGCCGTTGCTGGGGCAGGGCGAAATGCCATGGAAGCGAATCTTCGCGGCGGCCGAGGACGCGGGTCACATCCGCTTTTATCTGATTACGCAAAGCCCGACGAATATTTCGCAGATGGACGCGATCCGAAAAGACCTGGAGTCGTTCCGGAAGTTACACGGGTAATTGACGACGCTTTATTTTCCGGATTTCGCGGCTTGCTGCCCGGCTGTGTCGGCGACAGGAACCGGATCCACTTTCACGCCCTCCCGCACAACGTCGCCGGGGTTCGGAACGATCGTGTCCCCTTCGCGCAGGCCGCTTACCACTTCCAGACGATCGCCGTAATCGCGTCCAACCTGAATCTTTTGCAGGTGAACCGTATGGTCCTTCTGCACGACCGCGACCTGAGCGCCATCGGCGCGGACGATGAGCGCATCGCCGGGAATCAGAAAGGGCGGGTGCGTCCGGGCGCTGCTCAGGTCCACCTGGGCGTACATGCCGGGCAGCAACTCGCCGGTCGGATTCGGCACGTGAACTTCCACGAGCAGCGTGCGGCTGGCGGGATCGAGAGCGTTCGAACTGCGCGCTACCGTGCCGGCGAACTCCCGGCCGGGGAGATTGGACACCGTCAGCGCCGCCGCCTGACCCGGTCTGACGGAACTGGCATTGGTCTGCGGCACATTGACATAAGTGCGAAGGGCTCCGGTCTGGGCGACGCGGAATAACAATGTGTTTCCGGCGTTGACGAGCGCGCCCGTATCCACGTTGCGAAGCGTGATCACCCCGTCGAAAGGCGCTCTGACGAACCGGTAGCTCTGCATGTTTTCGAGGCGCGCGACATTGGATTCAGCCGCGGCGACGCTGTTGCGCTGAACGTTGACCGCCTTTTCGAGAGCCCTCACGCTGGCGGCTTTCGATTTGAACTGCGCCTGGTACTGATCGTTTTCCTGCCGCGATACGGCTCCGCGGGTCACAAGAACGCTCCATCGCTCGGCGGTGACGCGCGCCAGGTCCATGTCCGCCTGGCCCTGCTGCAGGTTCGCCGTTGCCTGATCCAGAGAGGCGCGCGCCTGTTCCACGGTGGCCTTTGCCTGCCGGACCTGATCGTCCAGTTCCGGCGCATCGATCTCGGCCAGTTCCTGGCCGGCTTTGACGCGATCGCCGATATCGACGAGGCGCCGGCTGATGTAGCCGCTGGCGCGAGCGAGTATGGGCGCTTCGGTGACGGCCTGGATGTTGCCGGGCAGTTCCAGATCGCTATTTCGGGTGGAACGCGATACCTCGATGACCTCGACGCGCGGCAAAGACTCGGCTCGCTGCTGCTCCTCACTGGCCAGGAGATTCTGCTGTTTGCGGAGGGGAATATAACCCGCGAAGAATGCCACGGCGACAAGGACGGCGGCGCCGAGCAGAATCGCCCAGATCGTAATTCCGGAAGGATGCCAGAGAACAGGGGGCCGGCTGTCCGACGGGGAACCATGGCCGAGGGCTTTCAGTTCCTCGAGCTGGCGCCTGAGGTTCTGATTCTCCTGGCGCAAACTCTCTTCGGCGGTTTCCGAGACGCCGGGCCGATCGGGGTTGGTGTATCTCATGCGCTCCGCTCCCTCTCGATCAGCCGGCGCTCATGATCCACCGGGAGTTTCGTGCGCAGATAACTGTAAATGATCGGTACCACGAACAGAGTCGTCACCGTGGCGAACATCAGCCCGCCGATGACGGCGCGCCCCAGTGGCGCATTCTGCTCGCCGCCGTCACCGAAACCGAGCGACATTGGCAGCATTCCGAGAATCATGGCTGTCGCTGTCATGAGGACCGGACGGACGCGCGCATAACCCGCCGAGAGCATCGCTTCGAGCGCGGACGGAACGGACGACCGTTCATCGTTGGCGAAAGTAACCATGAGAATGCTGTTGGCGGTTGCGACGCCGATGCACATGATGCCGCCCATCAGCGAGGGTACGCTGAGCGTTGTGTGGGTCACGAAGAGCATCCAGAGAATTCCCGCCATGGCTCCCGGCAGAGCCGTGAGAATAATGAACGGGTCGAGCCACGACTGAAAATTAACCGTCATCAGCAGGTATACCAGAACCACGGCGAAGATCATCCCGAGGCTCAGCCGGATGAAGGAGGATCGCATGGTTTCGACCTGTCCGCGCAGACTGAACGACGTGCCGCGGGGCAGGTGAGGCTCTTCTTCCCGCATGATCTTCCGGACTTCCGCTCCCACGCCGCCCAGATCGCGCCGGTCCACATTCGCGTATACGTCGAAAACAGGCCACACGTTGTAATGGTTCACGATCACAGGCGTATATGCCCGTTGAAAGCTGACCAGGTTCGAGAGAAGCTGCGTACTGCCCGTCATCGCGCCGGGATTGCCGTAGGCCTGGGAGGAGCCGCTCGGCGAGGCTCCGACGAAAGTGTTGCCCGTCTGCGCCGCGCCGGCCTGCGAGCCGGGTGTCATCGAGTTGACGGCGTTTGACGCGACTGAGATCGGCGTGCGCAGCAAAGAGTCGAGCGAGTCGATGCGGTATTGGGGAGTCTGCACGCCAATGTTGTAGTTGACGCCGTTATTCCAGTTCAGCCAGAAGTTCGGCGCCACGGTTGCGCTGCCGCTCAGCGAGATCAGCATATTGCTGGTGACGTCGCGCTGCGTCAATCCAAGTTGCGAGGCTTTGACCCGATCCACGTTCAGGCGGATTTCAGGCTGGGCCGCTACCTGGTGGACATGGACGTCCGCCGCGCCGGGGATGCGCGCGATCTTTTCCGCGAGCCGCTGCGCAATTTTATAGTTCGCCTGTTCGTTTCTGCCGACGACCTGCAGATCGATGGGGGCGGGAATTCCGAAATTCACGATCTGACTGGTGATGTCGGCGGGCTGGAAGAAGAAGACCATGTCCGGGAATTTCTGGCGCAGGCGCTTCCGGAGCAGAACTTCGTAGTCCTTCGTGGAGCCGTGCTTTTCTTTATTGAGCGCGATCAGAATCTCGCCATCCGCCGAGGAGATGGTGGGAATGTCGCCCTGGGCAATCGCCGGCCAACTGTTCGGGATGCCGATATTGTCGATGAGCATCGTCAGCTCATCCGGAGGAATCACGGCCCGGATCTCGTGTTCGAGATCGGCGAACCGGGCTTCCGTTTCCTCGATGCGCATGCCGGCGTGCCCGCGCGCGTGAAGGCGCATCTGGCCGGAATCCACGTTCGGGAAGAAGTCCTCGCCGACGAGCATGGCGAGCCCGAGAGAGGCCACGGAAAAAGCCATGAAAGCCGTCAGAACCCGGCCGCGATGGTGGAGCGACCAATGGAGCAGGCCCATGTAGCGGAAGCGAAGCCGCTCAAAGAAACGATCGAAAAGCAGGTGGACGCGCCGCAGCGGGCTCTTCCGACGCTCCGGCGTCTGGCCCGGTCCTTCCCTGTGCCGTTCCGCCTCCGATCCCAGCAGCCACGCCATCATCGTGGGGACGAGCGTTCTCGAGAGCAGGTAAGAAGCCGCCATGGCGAAAACCACGGCCATTGCCAGCGGGCCGAACAGATAGCGCGCTGTTCCGGTCAGCAGCAGCACCGGGACGAAGACGATGCAGATCGAGAGCGTGGCGACGAAGGTGGGAACCGCGATCTGCGAGGCTCCGTCGAGCACGGCGCGCACCAGCGGCTTCCGCATCGCGATGTTGCGGTGCGTGTTCTCGATTTCGACCGTGGCGTCGTCAACCAGAATCCCGACCGCCAGCGCGAGACCTCCGAGGGTCATCACGTTGATCGTTTGTCCGAGAAGACTGAGGATGCAGAGGGATGTCAGCACCGAGAGAGGAATGGAAATGCACACGATCAGCGTGCTTCTCCAGCTTCCCAGAAACAGCAGGATCATCAGTCCCGTGAGGCCGGCCGCGATCAGAGCTTCCCGGACCACTCCCTGAATGGAGGCGCGCACGAAGACCGACTGATCGGCCAATGGCACGACCTTCAGCTCCGGAGGAACGTTGGCAAGAATCCGCGGGAGCTCCGCCTTCACCGCATTCACGATGGACAGCGTGGAGGCTTTCCCGTTTCTGGTAACCGTGATCAGGACGCCGCGCGATCCGTTGGTGCGAACGATGTTGTTCTGAACCGTGAAGCCATCCCGAACCTGCGCGACATCCTTGATATAGACCGTGGCGCCATTGACCGTCTTGACGGGCAGGTTATTCAGCTCATCCAGGACCTCGGGGCTGCTGTTGACGCGAATCTGATACTCGGTATCCGCCAGTTTCGCGGTCCCGGCGGGCAGAATCAGATTCTGCAGGTTGAGGGCATTCGAGACGTCGATCGGGGAAAGCTGTTTGGCGTAGAGTTCATCCGGATTGAGGTCGACCATGACGGCCCGCTGCTTGCCGCCAAATGGATAGGACACGGACGCACCCTGTACCGTACCGAGCGGTGTGCGGATGAAGTTGTTGCCGATATCGAAGATCTCCTGCTCGCGCAGGGTCTTGCTGGAAAGCCCCAATTGCAGGATGGGGACGCTGGCGGCGTCGTACTTCAGGATGTTGGCGGGAAACATCCCGGGCGGCATCTGCCGCAGGGAGGTCTGCATCGTCGCCGTGGTTTGGGCGACGGCCATGTCGATTTTCACGTTCGGGTGGAAATAAATTCGCACGACCGCGTAGCCGTTATACGCCTGCGATTCGATGTGTTCGATGTCGTTGACGTTGGAGGTGAGGCTGCGCTCGAAGTTCGTGACGACCCGTTTTTCCATCTCCGCCGGAGAAAGCCCCGAGTAGACCCAGAGCACGCTCACGATGGGAATGTCGATATACGGAAAGATATCGACGGGCATCGTGGTGATCGCAGTACCGCCAAGGATGGCGATCAGTATCGCCATGACGACGAAAGTGTAGGGGCGGCTGAGGGCGAGCCGGACGATCCACATGGCGGCAGGTAGCAGTATACATGCAGGCCGAGAGCCTGAGGCTCTTCGGGAAAGCGGACGACCCGGTTCCCGGGAGCGGACGAAATCGCCTGCTCCCCGGAACCGCGGCCGGGTTCAAAAATACAGTTTCAGCGCGAGTTGCACCTGCCCTGGCGAATTGGCCTGAGCGGTTACTTTCCGAACGCGGAGGCGCCTACCGTGACGTGATCTGCGCCGAATTCAGCGTCTCAACCGAGGGGACGAGGTAATCGATCGATCCCGCGCCTGCGAAATAGACATGCGTTTCCCTGGTTCCGACGTACTTGACGTCCAGCAGGATGTTTTCCTTCAGTTCGCGCTGCACGCAGGAAGGCACCATTGAACACATTTCGGTAAGTCAGTGCGCGATGACGCAAAATCGACTTATGCGACTCATCTCCCGGCGAACCATCCTCGGTTCCGGGCTTTCCCTGACAACTGCCGCGTTTACTGCCAGAGCCCAATCCACGCCATCTCCGGGAAAGCGACTTCGAATTGTGGTGGCCGGTGGACATCCCGGCGACCCCGAATACGGTTGCGGCGGAACGGTCGCCCGCTACACCGATCTCGGCCACGCTGTCACGCTGCTGTACCTGAATCGGGGAGAAAAAGCCTGTCCGGCCGTGGATTCCGATCCGGGGAGCGCCGTGAGAGTGCGGGAGGCGTCGAAAGCCTGCGAAATCCTGAAAGCGCAGCCGCGCTTCGCCGGTCAGTGCGACGCTCATGCCGTCGTCGATTCCACGCACTACGATGAGTTCCGAACCATTCTTGCGGCTGAAAAGCCGGACGTCGTATTCACGCACTGGCCAATCGACGGGCATCGCGATCACCGGGCGATTTCGACGCTGGTGTACGACGCGTGGCTTCGCATGCACAGAAACTTCGCACTTTATTTCTACGAGGTTTCTGATGGCGAAGACACGGCGATGTTTTCACCTACCGATTACGTGGACATCACGGCTACGGAACCGCGCAAGCGCGCCGCCTGCTATGCCCATGCATCCCAATCGCCCGACCGCTATTACGCTCTGCAGTCCGAGGTCGCGCATTTTCGCGGCATTGAGAGCGGATATCGGGCGGCTGAAGCGTTCGTCCGGCACGTTCAGAGTCCCGCCGGGATGCTGCCTGTATAGACCCGGGTGCGCCGAATTATTGCAGGCGCGTTCGCATCGTTGCGGGCAGTTCATCCAGGAGCTTCGTGTACACCGCGTTGGTCCAGCCGAAGCCTGCTTCGTTGGTGCGATACCCGAAGCTGACCTCGCCGCTGGTTTCGAAGCTTCGCTTCACCACGTCGTATTTTTCCACGATCACGCCGGTTCTCTTGTATTCGTCGCGAATCAGGGACAGAAATTCCATCGAGATGCGATTGGCGTCGGCATCGTATCCGTAGCGCCGCAAGCCATCCACCGCAATCATTTCGAGCGGCGCCCAGCCGAAGGGCGCATCCCACTGATTGCCGGTGTGAAACGTGCTCGTCTGCAGGCCGCCTGCTTTCTCGAACAGCGCCAGATTCTTCACGACGCGCGCCGCCTGTTCGCGGCTTGCGATACCTGCCCATAACGGATAAAAAGTCGTCAGAAACGGATAATCGCGCCGGGCGCCGGTGACGAAGTTATAGTCGAGATACAAGCCCGCCTTTTCATCCCACATCAGCCTGTCGATCGTTGCGGCCCGGTCCGAGGCCCGTTTCCGCCACAGGGCGGCTTCGGCGCCGCGATGGAGTTTGTCCAGGATATCGCCGGTCTGAACCTCCATCAGGTACAACAGCGAGTTCAGGCAAACCGGATTGTAGTGAATGATGTCGATGCTGAACGGCCCGAAACGGTCTGACGGATCGAAGCCGGATTCCCGCATGGACCGATCCCCTTTGTAAAACAGCGGCGTGAACCGGTCCGTCCGGGCGTCGTAATATTGACCGATGTCGTACGCCCGGATGGTGTGGGTACGAAAATATTCGCGCACCAGGTCGTAATGCGTCCGGCCCTGCGCGTCGCGTTCCGCGGAGACCACTTCGGGCGCGGGACCATCCCCGGAATCGAAGTAGCGCGAGAGCTTCGTGGACGGCGTCAGGTGCGGTTCCGTCGTCCAATACCGGTAATAGTCTTCGATCTCGGGCACAGCCGCTTCGAGCCACTTGCGATCTTTCATCCTTGCGTCGACGCCCAGCAGCATCTGCGTGAGAAAAGGCGGCTGCGAGCGCGTCATGTAATAAGTTCGATTCGCGTTCAGGATCTTCCCGTAATTCCGGATCTCATACAGAAAGTTATCGGCCATATCTTTGGCCAGGTCGAGACGGCCATCCCTGAGCAGGCCGACCTGGATGAAATAGCTGTCCCAGCCGTACATTTCATTGAATCGCCCGCCGGGCACCACATAGGGGAACGGGAGATATAGAAGGCCTTGCATCGGGCCCGCGGGGAGAGGCCGCAGATCGATCTTCGCGAAGTCGCCCGGTGACATCTCGCGTGAAAGGTCCGCCGCGATGCGCGGCAGATTTTCCTTCGACGGAACAAACACCGGCCAGCGACCATCGGGTTCCGGGTGGAACTTGGGATCGACGGCAGCCGTTGCGATGGTGCGGTTGGATCGTGTCAGCGTGTCCCATGTCTGCCGGATGTAAGTCAGGATGGGCTGCGCGCCGGCCGCCCAGAACAGCAGCAGGAAGATTCGTGTCGCCGTGCCCTGGGTCACCATGTGAGATTCACCGAAAGAGTCTGCCAGCCTTCGCCCGCCGGAAAGCGAAGGCGCAGTACGTTACCCGCGATCTCCGCTCCACTGGCCCGAATGCCGACACGGTTCAGCCGAAGCGGGAGATCGTAAGTGGCTCCCGCCGGAGCCTGGAAATCGTAATAAATGCCATTCGCGGAGACACGTTCGCCCGTGACTTTGAGCTGGCCAGGCGGCGAGCCAGGCAGCGGCAACCCGTGCGGGATTTCGACTTCCGCATCCGGCAGGGCGAGCGATAACTCCTGCGTCGGGATCCGGCATTCCTGATTCGCCGGCGCGAGGCACACGTTTCCTTTCGTGCTGACTTTCAGCCGTCCGGCATCGCGCGTGAACTCGAGGTCCACGCTGACGTTACCTACCGGCACATTGCGCAATGTCGCGTGATTCCACGTTGCCGGCAGATGCGGGGCGAGATGAATGGCATTGTGCAATGCGTCCACGTCGACGCCGAAGACCCCGCGCACGGCGGGCGTCAGAGCCATGGCGGAAGACCAGATCTGATGCGAACTGCTTCGGCCCAGCGGCTGGAAGAACGCGCCCGAGAGCAGTTCCGTGACCGCTCCCGGATCCTGCGCCCACGTCAGATCCATGTTCTGCATCAGGTGAGAGTAGCCGGACAGCGTGCGTCCGGCGCGGAATTCGGCAAGCGAAACCCATCCTGTGTAGAGCGGCCAGACGGAGCCCTGATGGTAACTGATGGGATCGAAGAAGGGCGTCCGATCGCTCAGGTCCCGCGTGCCCCAATCCGTGGAGAACTCGGGAGAAGCCCACCGGTTTAACATGTTGTCGCCGCGCGGCAGGCTCCAACGGCCTGTCCACCAGGCGACTGCCGGAAAGATGGTGGCGGAACGATCCAGCGATCCGTTGGCATTGCGGCTGAACGCGTAGAACTGCGTTCCCGCATCGGAGTATTCCGATTCGACGGTCCTGCGGATCAGTCCGGCCTGCTGTCTTGCGGCGGAGGCGAGCGAGGCATCACCGGTGAGCGCGGCCAGACGCGACATCGCGTCGGCGGACTGCTCGTCGAGCGCCGCGAGATAGATCTCCTGATGCGGCATGCCTCCCGGATTTCCGGGAACCGCCGGCCATGACTCGACCCAGCCAGTGCCTTCCGCATTGTCGTAGATCCCGTCCTCGTCGGTGTCATGGGATCGCGTGAAGGTCCACGCGCGGCGCACGGCGTCCCAGTTCTTCCGGAGAAACGCGGTGTCGCCGCTTGCATTCACGTAGTCTTCCATCGCCATGATGAAGAGCGGCGTGGCGTCGGCGGCCGCGTAGAAGTAAGGCGTGGACTTCCAGTCCACCAGGTCGGCCGTCTGCGAAAACTCGTGCATGATCTTGCCGTCGGCCCTCTGCCGCCGGATCAGAAACTCCATGATCTGCCGCGTCAACCCGAAATCTCCATAGCTGTTGAGCGCCCAGGAGGTCCAGAGCGAATCGCGCCCGAAGAACCAGGCAAACCCCGGGCGCGCCGAATCGCCGGATGAATAATATCCGGCGATCAGACCGGTTTCGTCGTGAAACCGGACGCGTCCCTGATCGATGGAGATCTCAGCCCACTGCAAAGCCTGATCGAACTGCGCGTCAGGTGTTTCGGACCGCAGCCGCGTGTCGAAGAAATGAGCGTAGTATTGCCTGGTTTCCGTCCAGAGCTGCGGAATCCGGTCGTTCAGCCGGGCGAGTTCCACGGGACTCGGGGAGGGTGCGATCAGCAGAGGATAAAAGAAACGCGTCCCGACCGCCGGATCGAAGAACAACCGAAACTCGACCGGCCAGGTTTTCGGGCGCTCCTGATAGGGCGCGAGGATCCCCGGTTGCGCGTCCGGGATGGCAACGGCGGCGGATACGTCGGGATTGTCCGTGTGCAGAACATAGTAGCCGCTGCCGCTCTGCTTCACCCATTCCGCGTTGGGAATGCCGAAGTTCGGCGCCGGCCACATGCGCTCCATATCGGGGCGGAACTGGAATGTCAAAGTCATCCGCCGCACCGACTGAATCTCAAACAGCGCCACCAGACCAGGTTCGCTGCCGCGCGGGGCGAACATACGCTGCTTCACGGTGAACGCGGCGTGCGAATAGGTGATGGTGGTCATTGCCGGGCTGACCTCGATGGCGGCGGCCTGTTCCGTCACGTCGATGGGGACCGGATAATTCTCGATTTCCGCGGAGATCCTGAATCTGCTCAGAACCTTTACCGGAAACAGCCATGCTTCGAATTCGCCGCTTTGCTGCCCCAGAATCGCGGCGCGTTCTCCGGCAACGGTGAAGGGCTTGCGCGGTTCCACGGCCCGGGTAATCGTCAACGGGTCGCGGGGAATCGCAAACTTCGGAACCGGGTGCAACTGAGCGGAGGCCGCAGTTGCGGCCAGGCCCAGCAGCAGGATGGTTCGAAGGCTCAGAATGTCAGATGCAGCCCGAACTGCATGTTCCGCATGGGAGAGGCGATGTCCTGAATGAGGCCCGCCGCCGCGTTGTCCACCGCGTTTACAGGCAGCGCGAGATTCGCCCAGTTCAAAGCGTTGAATACTTCCCATCGAAACTCCAGACGATATTTTTCCGCCAT
>DASZUZ010000606.1:0-4802 GCA_035547415.1 Bryobacteraceae bacterium
GAAGAAGCCCACGAACTGCCCTTCGACGCCGACGGCAATCTTCCCTTCGACGTCTTTACCGCCGATCGGGAGCACGCGGCGATCGTTTAGCGCCCAGCTTGTCGCGCACCCGCGCGACAGCATCCTGGCACTGCGTGGCGCCGGGCGCGATGCGGCACGCATACTCGAACTGATCGAGAGCCTCGCGGAACTGCCCGAGGCCTTCGTTCGCAAGACCCAGTTCATAGCGCGTGACGTAATCGTCGCTCGACGAGGATGCCACTCGCTCTAATTCCGCCTGCGCATTCCGGAAGTCGCGCCGCTCGTTCAGCGCCACGCCCAGATCGCGCCGCGCCAGAAGATTCCCCGGATCCGCCGTGAGGATGGCACGAAATGCGGCGATCGCGGCCTCATACCGGCGCTCGCCCATGAACTGCAAAGCGTCCTCGTAACGCAGCAGTTCGGGAAGACGGTCCTTTGGATCGGCTGCAGACACCTTCCTCACCGCCTGCGGTCCCGGCGCGAGATAACCCAGGGACTCCAGCACTTCTTTTTTGCGCTGCGGATCGCCGCTCGCTTGCCCCGGCAAGCTTTTCACCGCAGGAAGCGCGGCGCGCAACCGCATCGCTTCCGCCGGGCTGGTTTTCACCACGTTGTTCAGCTCTCGCGGATCGCGCGCCAGATTATAGAGCTCCGGCTTCGGAGCGTCGATGTATTTCCACGAGCCTTCCCGCACGCTCCGCAGCGCCGCCCACCCGAAGCTGTCCCGGGCGTAGACGCTCTCGCTCAGCACTGGCCGCGCGCTTCCATCGAGCACGCTGCGGCCATGGAAACTCGCCGGCGCGGGGATCTTCAGGAAATCCAGAATCGTCGGCGCCACGTCGATCAGCCCCACGGGCTGCGCCACACGCGCCGGAAGCTTCGCCGCGCCAGCCGGCCAGTGAATGATCAGCGGCACGTGCAGCGTGCTCTCGTAAACGAAATATCCGTGATCCGATTCCCCGTGGTCCCCAAGCCCCTCACCGTGATCGGCCACCAGCGCCACCACCGAGCGATCCCACCAGCCCTCCCGCTGCAGCGTCTCCCGGAATCCCGCCAGCAGCCGGTCCACCTCGGCGAGTTGCGTATCGTAAGAGCCCCGCTGCCACGGCTTGTGCATATCGAATAAATGCACGAAGACGAAAACAGGCTCGCCGCGATGCGCTCCGAGCCACTGATTCGCCGCGCGCAACACCAGCGCTCCGGGCCGCCGCTCGCGCACCGCATACGCGCTTCCCGTCCCGCCGAACAGCATCTCGCCCGATAATTTCGAGAAGGCCTCGAAATGAAACGGGCTGTCGTACGTATCGAATCCCTGATCGAGCCCCAGTTCTTTCTCGAGAAAGATGCTGCCGATGAAAGCGGCCGTCTTGTACCCGCGCCCGCGCAGCACCGAAGCAAGCGTCACCATCCCGGCCGGAACCTTGCCCGCGTTCTCCTCGACGCCGTTCTGAAACGGCCACGTCGAGGTCAGCAACGTCGTGTGGGACGGCAGCGTCAGCGGGACCTGCGTCTCGGCGGCCGTAAACACCGTGCCGTTCCGGGCGAACGATTCGATTCCGGGCGTGTGAGCGCCCACGTGGTCCCCTCGGAGCGTATCGATCGAGATCAGAATCACCGGGGTCTGGGCGGAGCAGATGCCCGCCACAATCAGTCCGCCGAAAAGTTGGTTAATGAGAAAACGCCGCAAGATCCGGTATATAACAGCCCACCGCCTGAGTCTCCGGTTTCGCTACGGACCGTCCACTGAAGACGGCGTCCAGCGCGTCCCGAAGATTATGCTCCGACACGACCTGCCGCGGCTTGCCCAGCGCCGCATAGTAGTTATCGATCCGCCCCCGATACGCAACCGACGCATCGTCACGCACCACGACTGCCTCGGGCGTAATCGTCGCGCCCGTCGCCGCAACCAGCGCGTGCTTCCGGTCGACGATCTTCGGATATGCGCCGTGCCCGTATTCCCGCGCGTGTTTCGCCGCGTCGCCGTCGCTCAGCCTGGGATCCACATAAACCAGTGCGCAGCCCAATCCGCGCGCCGCATACTGATCGCAGATACGCCGGATCTCGTGAGAATAGTAATTCGAAATCGGGCAGTCGTGCGAGACAAAAAACAGCGCCTCGGCATGTCCCGCATCGACCTGCAATGGCCGGCGCTCCACGCCATCCACATCCCGCACTCCGATCGCCGGATGCAGAATGGCGCCGATCGCAAAGGTAACGAGCCAGATCATGACGGAAACAAGGGCTTCAGTTGGAAAACACTGCGGCTAGAAAACAAACGCGAGGCCACCGCGGAAACACCGGGGCGTGTTCACCAGCAGCAGTGACTGTCCGCCCGACATCGTGAGCGGCAGATATCCCTGCGCAAGCAGGTTCCGGAGTTCGGCGGATGCCTCCATCCGTCCGGGCATGCCGGGGAAAGACGGAATCGGCTGCCGCAGCACGATGTTCAATCCTGGCTCGGGACGCACCGACTGCGTCGAATACTGGGGAGCCGGCATGGCCGACTGATAATCGGTCCACTGATAGCTCGTGATGAAGCGCGTTCCGAGATGGGGAACGGTCCCGGAGGCGCGCAATGTCACGGCAGGCCGGTTGTCCGCCTGGATCACCTGCCGGAGATCCTGCGCGGACTGAATCGCCGCGTTGCGGCGCACCGCCATCAGCCCCAAAGATCCGTACGTGGCGCTGAATTTGAAGTTGTCTCCCAGATCCTGCGTGACGGACGCCATGTAACCGGTCGTCGCGAAGCGCCCCGCATTGAAGATCGCGCTGTTCGAAAACAGATCCGGCAGCACGTCGCCCGGGAACAGCCCGGCAGCGGGATTCGCGATTGTAAGGGCGGTATTCGTCACGCTTTCGGTGTAGGCCGAAACGCGATACTCCCGGGAACCGAAGCGTTCCGTAAATCCGATCTCGTAATCCTCGCCCCGCTGCACCCTCGCATGCCCGTCAGACAGCGTGACTCTCGGCAGCACCGCGAGCGCCATCAGATCGCGCTGCAGGTCAGCGCTCGAATCGGACGCAGCCATGCCCAGTTCGGGGTGAGCATTTCCCGAAGTCCAGGTGAAGTCGATTCTTCCCTTCGGCAGCGCATAATTCAACCGCGCATAAGGGCTGAGATAGTGCAGGCGGTCGAGAAACGAAACCATGTCCAGTTCGAAGCCATATTCAATGCTCAGCAGGTCGCTGATCTCCTGTTTGTCGGAGTAACTGACAGCCAGCGTCCGCAGTACCGGCAGGGAACTGTCTCCCGCAGTTCCCCCGGGGAGACCGACGCCGCTGCGGAACGGAACGGACATCTGGCGCATCGTCACCGAAACCGCCGGGCTCGTACCGCCGGCGACATCCCGGCTGTAAGTAGTCCGGAAGGCTGCCGCGGGTGCACCCGTGGTGGCGCCATACCCCACATTGCCGCTCAGTTGCAGGTGGTTGCCGCCGTAAACCGATGTGGCGAACGCAAACTGCGTGCCGAGGTCCGCCTGACCCGTGTCGCCGACCGTCTGAGCTCCGTCGCTCGCCGAGATCCGCACCAGACCCCGCGAATCGCTGAACACGCTGCTCTTTTCTGTCTCGCCGGAAGCGGCGCGAGTGAGAACCTTCGCGTCCGGAAACATCCTCAGAATCGGCCGCAGCGCCGCATCGGACCGCAAGGTCCATTTCCAGTCGTCGCTCATCAGCCCGCCAGGCGCCGGGACCGTCGAGACCAGTTGAATGGAACTGAACACGCGCGACAGGCTGACTTCGAGCAGGCTGCGCATGCCCGGTTTTATCTGGACGCGGTCACGAATGGCGGGAACAAAGCTCGCGAAAGTAACCCGGACGGAATAGAGGTCGGGAAGGAGGTCGTTGAATGAGAATGTTCCGCCGACGTCGGTCGCCGAACGCTGCAGCAGCCGGTCCTGCTTGTTGAAAAGCATGACCAGCGCCCCGGCCTGGGGCTTGCCTGCGGTGTCTGTTACCAACCCGCTCAACTCACCCGCGAAGCGGACAGGCGAACCGGCGTAGAGCGGAGACACCGGGATCAGGGCCACGGCCATGAGGCCCGCAACCGGGGCTGACCACAACGGGCTGATCCCTCTCGCGCCCTTCATTCCTTATCCAAAAAACTGCGCTTTTGTGCGCTTCTAGTTTACCGTAAAATTCGCCGACGGAACCGCCAAAGTTTGATTCGCGCGCTTGTCGACAGCCTTCACTTTCAGCGTGTACGTGCCTGGCGCAATGTTCTTCAGCGGCAGCAACTTCGCCACCGTCACCTGATTGGCCGAGGCGTTCGGAATCTTTGACACGTCTTCCGTGAACTCAAGAATCTTCTCGTTCGACCCAGCCTTGTCAATCTCGTACGTTATCTCACCGTTCGGTTTTTGCGTTTTCTCGTCCGGCTGGAAGTTGTAGACCTGCAGGTAGATCCCCATCTTCTCGTCCCGGCTGAATTTATCCCCCAGTCGCGGCCGGACTTTGGTGTCGCCGATCGCAAACTGACCGCCGCCGATACTCTTGGTCGGAAGCTTTTCGATCGTATCCGCCAGGATGAGACTGCTCGAAGCCAGCCGTTCCTCCTCGAAGTGCGGCACATCAAGCGCCACTTCGTAGTTGTTCAGGTTGCCGCCGATCACGTCCTTCGCCACAACGTTCAGGCGGTAACGCCCAGGAGACAGCGGAACCGATTCCTGATAAATCGAACGGTTCTTCGCGAGTTGCGCCAGTTGCTCCTTGGAAATCGCAATCTCCAGGGTGTGCTCGAAAGTGGTCACCGGACGCCGCGTCATCGTCGTGATACGGCC
>DASZUZ010000607.1:0-3254 GCA_035547415.1 Bryobacteraceae bacterium
TGGTGGAAACCCACGACCCGGATCAGGATCCACAGAAGGGCGGTCTGTTGATGGCTCGCTACGGGAAAGGTTTTTACATCTACGATGCGTTCGCGCTGTACCGTCAGTTGCCGGCGGGAGTGCCGGGCGCGTATCGCATTCTGGGGAATCTGATCAGTCTGAGCAAGAACCCGGCGTGGAATTGAAAGGCAGGCGAAACCGCCGGTCGGGATCGCCTGCCTCTGTTTTCAGAGCTGGTTCAGTTCGATGTCGTTGAAGAAGAACCGCAGTTCCTGCGCGGCTGTTTCCGGCGCATCGGAACCGTGAATCGCGTTGCGTTCGATGCTTTCCGCATACAACTTCCGGACCGTGCCTTCCGCCGCATTCGCCGGATTCGTCGCGCCCATCACTTCGCGCAGCTTTTTCACCGCATCTTCGCGTTCGAGAGCCATCACGATAACCGGTCCTTCGGTCATGAACTTCACGAGGCTGCCAAAGAACGGCCGTTCACGGTGCACCGCGTAAAAGCCCTCGGCCTGCGACTGGCTCAGTCTGGCCATCCGCAACGCCACCACGCGGAAACCATTCTCCTCGAGCAGCCCGAGGATCTTCCCTGCTTTTCCGGACGCCACGGCGTCCGGCTTGATAATCGAAAACGTCTTTTCCATTGTTATTTCTTGAGTCGTTCCTGAATCTTCTCGCCGATCTGCGCCGGCGACGAGCAGACCGTGATGCCGGCTGCTTCCATGGCCCGAATTTTGTCCGGGGCCGCGCCGGAACCGCCGGAGATGATCGCGCCCGCGTGGCCCATGCGGCGTCCCGGAGGAGCCGTCTGTCCCGCGATGAACCCGACCACCGGCTTCTTCACGTTGGCTCCGATGTAAGCAGCCGCCGTTTCTTCCGCGTTGCCGCCAATCTCGCCGATCATCACGATGGCGTGCGTATCCGGATCGGAGTCGAACATTTTGATGGCATCGAGGAACGTCGTCCCGATGATCGGATCGCCGCCGATGCCAATGCAAGTCGACTGGCCGATTCCCAGCCTCGTCAACTGGCCCACCGCTTCATACGTGAGGGTGCCGGAGCGCGAAACCACCCCGACGTTGCCTTCGAGATGAATATGGCCCGGCATGATGCCGATCTTGCATTTGCCCGGCGAAATCACACCCGGGCAGTTCGGCCCGATCAGTCTGGAATTCTTCGTCTGCAGGAATTTCCACGCCTTCACCATGTCCACCACGGGAATGCCTTCCGTAATGCACACGATCAGCGGGATGCCCGCGTCGGCCGCTTCCATGATCGAATCCGCGGCGAACGGCGGCGGAACGAAAATGACGGTGGCGTTCGCGCCGGTCTTGCGCGCCGCCTCTTCAACGGTGTTGAATACGGGCCGGTCCAGATGGGTGTTTCCGCCCTTGCCCGGCGTCACTCCACCCACGACGTTCGTGCCGTAGGCGATTGCCTGCGAAGCGTGGAACGTGCCTTCCTTGCCCGTGAAGCCCTGCACCAGCAGGCGCGTATTCTTATCGACGAGTACGCTCATTTACCGTTTGCCTCCCGCGGCCGCAACCACTTTCTCGGCCGCATCCTTCATCCCGTCCGCCACCGTAAAGTTGAAGCCGGATTCTTCGAGGATCTGCCGGCCCTGCTCCACGTTCGTGCCTTCCATGCGGATGACGATCGGCACCGTGATTCCGAGTTCCCTCGCGGCCGAGACAACGCCCGTCGCGAGCGTATCGCAACGCAGGATGCCGCCGAAGATGTTGATGAGAACAGCCTTCACTTCGGGATCCGAGAGCAGAATGCGGAATGCGTTCCGAATCTGTTCCGCGTTCGCGCCGCCGCCGACATCGAGAAAGTTCGCCGGCGATCCGCCCGCGTACTTGATGATGTCCATGGTGCCCATGGCGAGTCCCGCGCCGTTCACCATGCAGGCGATATTGCCGTCGAGCTTGATGTAGTTCAGACCGAATTTCGACGCTTCGACTTCCAGCGGATCTTCTTCGTTCAGATCGCGCAGTTCGAGCAGTTCCTTGTGCCGGAACAGCGCGTTGTCGTCGAAGTTGATCTTCGCGTCCAGCGCGTAGACTTTGTTGTCTTTCGTGAGAATGAACGGGTTGATCTCAGCGAGCGAGGCGTCCATCTCGAGGCAGGCTTTCGAGAGCGCCATCATCGCCTGTACCGCGCCATTCACCGCCGGGGCGGGAATTCCGATGCCAAAGGCCAGTTTGCGGGCCTGATAAGGAGCGAGGCCAATACCGGGCTCGATGACTTCCTTCAGGATCGCCTCCGGCGTTTTCGCCGCGACCTCTTCGATCTCCATTCCGCCGGCAGCCGACGCCATGAAGATGATCTTGCCTGTCCCGCGATCCAGTACGATGCCCAGGTACAGTTCTTTATCGATGGGCAGGGTTTCTTCCACCAGCAGGCGCTGCACGACGCGGCCTTCCGGACCTGTCTGGTGCGTCACCAGCGTCATGCCGAGCATCTTTTCGGCAATATCCGCGACCTCGGTCGCGCTCTTCGCGATTTTGACGCCGCCGCCTTTCCCGCGGCCGCCCGCATGAATCTGCGCTTTGACAACGACGCTCCCGCCGATGTTTTTCGCAGCCGCCTCCGCCTCAGCGACGCTGAACGCCACCTCCCCGCGAGGCACGGGAACATTGTATTTGGCAAGGATACCCTTGGCCTGATACTCGTGGATTTTCATTTGGAACCAGCCAGCTACTATGCTGAAAACAGCCTTGGATTTTCAACTCTAACATGACGCCTGACCTGCTCCATGCCGTGGTGGGTGGCCGATCCCTCACCGAAGCCGAAGCGGAATCCGCCATGCGGTCGCTGCTCGCGGGCGAATCGACGCCCATACTGACGGCCGCTTTTCTTACGGCTCTCCGGATGCGCGGCGAATCCGTCACGGAACTGGCCGGTTTCGCGCGCGCGATGCGGGCCGCGGCTCTGCCGGTTCCGATCGGCGATGAATACCGGCCTCTGCTCGATACCTGCGGTACCGGCGGGACCGGCATGTCGACGTTCAACATCTCGACGGTTTCAGCTTTCGTCGTGGCTGCTCTGGGCGTCCGGATCGCAAAACACGGTAATCGGTCCATCACCAGCAAGTGCGGCAGCGCCGACATCCTCGAAGCGCTCGGCGTGCGCACGCAGGTGGATCCGGAAACGGTCGCGCGGGCCATTCGCGAGGTGGGAATCGGGTTCCTGTTTGCGCCCTCGTTCCACCGCGCGACGCATCACGTACAGCCAATCCGCATCGAATT
>DASZUZ010000608.1:0-2278 GCA_035547415.1 Bryobacteraceae bacterium
GCCCACACTCGAACCTGCGCTCGCCGATGTGGGCGAGGCCGTTGAGAAAAGTTCCGGTCGTAATGATGACGGCGCCGCAGTGAATCTTTCGGCCGTCCATCAGTTGCACGCCGCGGACGCGTCCGTCCTCGATTCGGAGCGCCGCAACCTCGGCCTGCTTGATGATGAGGTTCGGCTCCTGCTCGAGCACCTGCTTCATCCGGATGCGATATTGCTTTTTGTCGCACTGCGCGCGCGGCGACCACACCGCCGGGCCCCGGCTCGTGTTCAGCAGCCGGAACTGAATCCCGACCGCATCCGCCACTTCGCCCATCACACCGCCCAGCGCATCGATCTCCCGGACCAGGTGCCCCTTCGCGATCCCGCCGATCGCCGGGTTGCAGGACATCTGCGCGATCAGGTCGGCGTTCATCGTGATCATCACGGTGCGCAGGCCCATGCGGGCGCAAGCCCGCGCCGCCTCACAGCCGGCGTGTCCGCCCCCCACAATGACCACGTCCGCCGACTGTTCCATTGCTACTATTGTATCCGGGCAAACAAACGTGAAAGTACTTGTCATTGGCGGCGGCGGACGCGAGCATGCTTTAGCCTGGCGGTTGAAAAAGTCACCTTCTGTAGCGGAAGTTCACATTACTCCGGGTAATCCAGGCACAGAATCGATCGCGGCCCCGCACGAGTCATCTGATTATGTCCAATTGGCTGAAAAGCTGAGCATCGATCTCACTGTGGTGGGTCCGGAAGCCCCTCTTGTCGCGGGCGTTGTCGACCAGTTCCGGTCCAGAGGCCGGCATATCGTCGGCCCCACCGCCGCGAATGCCGCTCTCGAAGGTAGTAAGGTCCATTCGAAGCGGTTTATGGAAAAAATCGGCGTCCCCACCGCCCGCTTCCTGACGGTTGCGAACGAAAGCGAAGCGCGGGACGCTCTTCGCAGCTTCAACCTTCCGGTCGTTCTGAAAACTGACGGCCTGGCCGCCGGCAAAGGCGTGATTATCGCGCAAACCCAGGATGAAGCGAGCGCAGCGCTCACGGCATTGGCTTATCCCATAGTGATCGAAGAATTCCTGGAGGGCGAAGAACTCAGCTTTATCGTCCTCTGCGACGGCAAGCGGGGCGTCCCGCTTGAGCCTTCGCAGGATCACAAGCGCATTTTCGATAACGATCAGGGCCCGAACACCGGCGGCATGGGCGCTTACTCCGACTCGATCATTCTCGGCGCCCCGATGCGCGAGCGCATCATGGACACGATCATCGATCCGGTTATCCGCGCCACTCAGTTCACCGGTTTTCTCTACGCCGGTCTGATGATGACGCCGAATGGTCCGAGCGTGCTCGAATTCAATGTCCGGATGGGGGATCCCGAAACGCAGCCGCTGATGGCGCGCCTCGAAAGCGATTGGGGTGAAGCGCTGATGGCGGCCGCGCGTGGTTCGCTCACGCCGGATACTCTGCGGTGGTCGCCGGAGCCGGCAACCTGCGTCGTTCTCGCCGCGGCCGGTTATCCCGGAACTCCGCAAACCGGCCAGAAAATTTCCGGACTCGAAAACGTGACCGATGCCGTCGTCTTTCACGCCGGAACGAAGCGCGCGGGTAACGACATTGTGACGTCCGGTGGACGTGTTCTCGGCGTGACCGCCCGCGGCGCCGATCTCAAAGCCAGCATCGATCGCGCCTATGCCGCGGTATCCCGCATTCATTTTGACGGCATGCAGTACCGCCGCGATATTGGGGCTAAAGGACTGCGACGCTACAATAGTCCCGAGTGGGCACGTAGCTCAGCTGGATAGAGCGATCGCCTCCTAAGCGGTAGGTCGGCAGTTCGACTCTGCCCGTGCCCACCAGCCTTTTCAGCTCGCAAGCTGTTCGAGGGACGTCAAAAGATCGTCCGGCACGTTCAGATTGCTGTTACAGCCGGTACCGAGCGAAATCTTCGGCTTGTTGCCGCCGTGGAAATCCGAACCGCCGGTGATGCCAAGCTGGAAACGTTCCGCAAGCGACTTGTAGAACGCCACGTTCTCCGGGCTGTGATCGCTGTGGTAGACCTCGATCGCGTGGAGTCCTGTCCGCTTCAGCTCGCCCACGTATCTCTCGATCACATCCCACTGGTTTTTCGCGACGCGCACGGGATGCGCCAGAGAGGAGACGCCCCCGGCATTCCGGATGCGCTCGATCGCTTCCGCTATTGGAATGTCCTGGCGCTGGACATGGCCCCTGGCGCCTTCGTCCAGATACTTATCGAACGCGTCCTGCACATCCTTAGCGAAGCCTTTGTCGACCAGAA
>DASZUZ010000609.1:0-3423 GCA_035547415.1 Bryobacteraceae bacterium
GAAAAGATAACCGGATCGCCGCAGCGCCGCCACAAACCGGCCGCCGGCGGAGACCCCCTTTCGCTCCTGACTGTCCATCAGGAACGCGAACGTCACGCCAAGAAGGAACAGGAAGACAGCCGGGGGCATGCCACCCGCGAACTGCGACATCAGATACGGCCCGCCGTTCCTGAGGTCGTCGCGGAGAAACGAATGAAACACGTGTCCCTGCAACATCGTGATGGCCGCGATACCCCGCAGCCAGTCCAGATAAAGCAAACGTTGAGAGGGTGGCTTCATCGGTTATGAAATTGCACTCGCGCTTCCAAACGGAAGTTACTTACCCATCTTCTGAATTTGAACCCCTTTGGCCGGATTTAGTCGCATGTCTTTATCCGACAGGGAAGGATTCAATTTGATATTGGAGTAAGTCACCAGCCGGTAATCGCCGGCGGCGGACGTCTGGAATTTCTGCTGTACCGGGACGCTGAGAGCGTCGGATATCCAGAGTTCCGCCTGTTTGAGCTGTTGCAGGACTTCTTTCGATTTTGGAATCAGTTTGATATGCGAAGTGGCCTGGCCCGAGATGTTCTCGGCGCCGACATAGCTTACTTCGTAGGATGCCCGAAGCTCCGCGCTGGTTGCGCCAAATCCGAGCAACAGGGCCTGGTCGATGAGATTGCGGCGGTTCGCCACATCGTAATCCTGCTCGAGGTTCGCCTTGGGAAAGTAAAGTTTTACCTCTCCCCCGGCGATCAGAACCATCTTCGCGGCGGGTTCTCTGAATTCGATCAGGACGCGGGTGTCGCCCGGCTTCGGACGTTTCACTTTGATGATGCCGGTTTCAGTGGACGTGTCTTTGATCAGCGCGGTGTAGACAGAGTCGTTGATATCCGCCGTGAGCCCCTTGAATGACTTCGCTTCCTGATCCATGCGGGCGAAAACGTCGCTCAGGGGATCACCCGCGAAGGCCATTCCAGCGAACGCAAAGGCGAGCAACAAACGGGCGCTCATGGCCGCGAAAAGGCCATGTAGCCTTTGATTTCTTTTTCCGAATCGACAATCGGTTCGATGCGCGTCAGAATCTGCTTTTTGCCCGTGCGCAGACTCAAAACTTTGCCGAGTTCCACCAGTCGCCGGGATTCCGGCATGGAATTGACGAGTTCCGGCTCGACCCAGAAAACCCCTTGCGAAATCTGGCTCGCATGCGGGATGCGAGGCTGGTCGTGAAACCATTGGCGCGGCGTAAACGCGATGAAGATCAGAATTACGCCGCACATCACGTCGTACTGCCACACACCACGCGCGTAGTCCCATAGGATCAACCGTTTGAGGCCGACGAACACCCCTTTAGTTTACCAGCGGCCTCAGGCCGTGAACCCGAAAGGTTTTCGCTCGCCCGCTTTTACGCTTGCACTCAGAGTGCCGATTCCGTCGATCCGGGCTCGCACGGTATCGCCTGGCTTGATTCTTGCGCCCTTCGGACATCCCGTGGAGATGATGTCGCCGGGGTGCAACGTGAAGAAATCGCTGTGGAAAGAGATCAGATTGAGCGGCCGGTGCTTCATGTTGCGCACGAAATCCCGCGAGCAGATGCCGCCGTTATGTTCGGTAATCACTTCGAGCGAGTCGATATCGGCAATTTCGTCCGATGTCACGATGACGGGCCCGAAGCTGAAAAACGTGTCGATGCTTTTTGCTCTGGTCAGATAACGAGGGTTTTTTCGCAGGACGTCCAGCGCGGTGAGATCGAGCGTTGTCGTGAAGCCGTAAATGACCTCGCGCGCCTTCTCCACGGGAACGAACCGGCAGCTCCGGCCGATGATCACGGCCAGTTCGCCCTCGGCGTCCACGTCGTCCGAAACCTCCGGCGGCGGGAGAACGATGTCGCCCCCCGGCTGGAACATGCAGGACGCGGGCTTCATGAAACTGCCCGGCTCCTCCGGCTGCACGGCGGAGATGTCTTCGGCGTGCGACTTGTAATTCAGGCCGATGCACCAGATCTTCGGCGGAATCTCGTAAGGAAGACGCGGCTCGATGTCGGTGAGCGCGATGGGGCGCACCTTCGACGTCGGAATCTCGCGGATGTCTTCCCGGATGATCTGAAGCAGGTTGTTCGGGATGCGGAGATCGTACTTTGCGTTGATCTCGAGCACGGGGGCGACGCCATCGGGCGTCAGGACGCCGGCATGGTCCTGGCCGGCGTAGCGGAATGTCATCAGGCGCATTCACAAGCAGCATACCGAACGCGCAATGCCCATGTCACAATGGAGGCATGAGCGCACCGATGGCCAGCGGACCCGCCGCGATCTTTTCACGCATCGACAACGAAACTCTGGAACAATCGCTGCTCCAGTCCGGCGTCGTGATGACTACGATCGACGGCGTGATCAACTGGGGCCGCAAGAACTCCATCTGGCCCATGGCGTTCGGGCTTGCCTGCTGCGCCATCGAAATGATGTCCATGAGCGCGTCGCGCTTCGACATCTCGCGGTTCGGCGCCGAGGTGTTCCGCGGTTCGCCGCGCCAGAGCGATCTGATGATCATCGCGGGCCGCGTATCCAACAAGATGGCTCCCGTCATCCGTCATCTCTACCAGCAAATGCCGGAACCCAAATGGGTGATTTCCATGGGGGCATGCGCTACCTCAACCGGAGTTTTCAACAATTATGCGCTGATTCCGGTAAATCAGGTGATTCCCGTCGACGTTTTCGTTCCGGGGTGCCCGCCGCGCCCCGAACAACTGATCCACGCCATCATGATGCTGCAGGCCAAGATCGGCAATTCGGCAGGCGCATTCCGGCAGGCTCTGAACCTCGCCTGACCGTCCCGGCCACTCCGTACTGAATCGCACTTTTCTCTGCAGGCTCGCGCCCCCGGCGTGAGAAATTGGATAACGCTAACCTTCCATCCTGCTGATATACTTCATGTTCCAATGAGCCAGCCACTTGAGGTTCTGTTGGTTGAGGACAGCGAGGACGACGCTCTTCTGATCGCGCGGACTCTCTCGCGCGCCGGATACGACGCCCGGATCAGCCGTGTGGAAACAGAAGAAGCGATGCGCGAGGCCATCGGCTCGCGCAATTGGGACGTTATTTTATCCGACTATGTTCTTCCCCGGTTCAGTTGCCAGGCTGCGCTCGGGGTTCTCGGCGCCAGCGGACTCGATATTCCGTTTATAGCCCTCTCGGGTACCGTAAATGAGGAAGCAATTCTAAGTCTCCTGCGAGCTGGCGCGCACGATTATGTCATGAAAGACAATCTGGCGCGCCTTCCCGCCGCGGTGGAACGGGAAATTCGCGAAGCGGAGGGCAGACGCCAGAGAAAACGTCTCGAACTTCAACTCCAGCAGGCGATGAAAATGGAGGCGATCGGAAGACTCGCCGGCGGCGTCGCGCACGATTTCAATAATCTTCTGACGGTCATTACGGGTTTCGCGCAACT
>DASZUZ010000610.1:0-3502 GCA_035547415.1 Bryobacteraceae bacterium
TTCGGGTCGAAGTTGCACCATCGCGATGTCGTGGGAGTTGCCTTGCGGCGCCTCGAGCGCGACCTCGGCGACACGGACCGGCGCGATCAGGCGCTCTCCGATCTCGACGTCGAACTGCGTCATCATTAGCCCGCCCACACGCGAAACGGGGCCGAACCATGGAGTTCGGCCCCGTTCGCACTGAACTTTCTTTCTCCCTGTTTCGTAGAGATGGGTGGAAGGACGTTTCAAAATGCTGAAATTCCTCGTCTGGTGCCTGCTGCTGGTCGTTTGCTGGCCGCTGGCGCTCATCGCCCTGGTGCTTTATCCCATAGTCTGGCTTTTACTGCTCCCGCTTCGCGTCGTGGGTATTGCCGTGGGGTCCGCGCTGGAACTGGTGTGGGTACTCGTAACCTTGCCGGCGAGGGTTCTGCGAGCGATTGTCTGACCGGAGTGATTAACCATGGAAAAGATCAACACAATCATTGAAGAGATCAAAGTCTTCGGCCACGAACTCGCCGATAAAGTGAAATCCCTGGTTCGCGAGGGCAATGTGCGGCGAATCATCATCCGTGACGAGCAGGGCAAGACTTTCGTCGAAATCCCCGTCACTGTCGCGGCAATCGGCGCCGTCCTCGCGCCCGAACTGGCGGCCCTCGGCACAATCGTAGCGATGGCGTCGAAATATACGATCGTGGTGGAAAAGGCAGCGCCACGGGAAACTCCCGTGGCGCCGCAACCGACTCCGACTGAGGTGTAATCGGTTATTTCACGTACACGACCGTTGGCTGGGTTGTCGTAACACCGCCGGCCGTGAGTCGAACGTCCGAGACTCCGGTCGTGATAGCGTTCGGAACCGTAACCTGCATCTCGAGAACGCCGGCGACATCCATCGCGGTGGAACCATACGGTCCCAATGTGGCGCTCACTCCGTTGACAGTAACCGCGAGAGGAGCAACCGGAACCCGGGTCATATCGGTTTCGGCGATGCCATCCATATCGGGTGGTTGAGTGATTCCGGCGCCGGTCGCGAACAGCCAGATCATGGAACCTCGTGCCGCCGGGTTCTTCGATGAGTTAACAGAACCGTCGGCATTCAGCGCAACGGTCTGACCCTTTCCGCTGAAGTCGATCGTGAAAAGGCCAGGAGCCGTGGGCGCAACCTGAACCATAAAAGTGCTGGTGACCTGATTTCCAACGGTAACCACGACGTTCGCGGCTGTCGAACCACTGACCCCATAGGGAACCTGCACGCTGGTTCCGCCGGCATTGGCATAGATGATCGGGGCCTTGGTTCCGTTAAAGGTAACGGTCGTGTTGCCGAGCGTTGTGGCCAGCGGACCGCTGGTGGGCGGGATTGTTGCCGTCACTGCGGGAGAAGGCCCTACAGTCTGACCGTGGATGACGACAATTTCACCCGGGGCGACCGCGCCGGATACGGCGCTCGCGGCATTGATAATCGAAGTGATTGCTGCCGGAGGCGCGATGCTGCCGAGAACACCGCGTGGCGTTGTACTGCCATTGGGCGTACCCGCGGCAAAATAGAGCGTGTTCTGGTCACCCCCTCTTCCGCCGTTCCCGAACACAATGGCCCACAACCCGGCGAGAGTGATGGGATTTCCGGTCTTGTCCTGAAGCGTCCCCAGAAGATTGCCCGTCTTCACGTCGAAGGCATTGATCCTGCCGTCCCCGAAGTTTCCGACAAGTAATGCGCCTCCGAACGCGCCCCATCCCGCGGGCGCGATCGCGACGCCCCACGGCGAGTTTAGCGCCCCACTCGAAATGAGATGATTCAGCAGATTGCCGTTCAGATCGAATACGGAAACGTAGCCGTTCCCCGCCCCGCCGACGTCCAGAAACTTGTTCGGGTCCTGCCGGGCATACGTGACATAGAGGCTTCCGTTCAGGTTCCAGATATTAAACGGAGCGAAGCCGCTCGGCACGCCGGGATCGCTGAAATTACCGGTCAGCGCGGCTGGAGCCCACGATGAATTGAAGACATCGATTTTTCCAGACCGGAAATTCGCCGCGTAAAGAGTCGGCCCTCCGGCGCTCGTTCCGATCGCCAGTCCCTTGTAAGCCGCCTGATTGGCGGAATTATCCACCTCCACCAGCGCGGTTGTGCCGCCGTTCCATCCCGAAATCGTTCCGTCTTCCGTCGCGAATATGAACGACGCTGCGCGACCGTTTCCGGGAGCCGGCAACAGGAACGCCGTGGCCGTTCCGTTCCATACCTGCCCGGTGGGCCGGCCCGGCGAGCCTGACGCTGAAGCCGATCCTTTCGGAACGGTAACGACCAGCGGGGTGATCGCACCCGAGCCGTTATAGAGGGTCGAAGTACCAGATAAATGATTCGAAACCCAGAAGGGACTCGACGAACTGAAGGAAATGCCCCACGGATCGGCCAGATTCGGGTCGACGATCGGCGCCAGGCCTTTGATGTTCGACACCAGATTTGTGGTCAGGTACAGGTTACTGCCGGTCTGCGCGGACGCCACGATCACAGTGGCGGTCATCGCGCAGGCCATTACCGCGACTGGACGGAGAACTTTCATATCAACCCCCAGGAGCAAGCTTGTCGCTGATTCCGCCCGCTGATGTGAGCGACTTGTAAAATCTTTGTAAATTCGGAACCGGTAACCCGCCAGTCAAACGTTTTTGCGATCTCTCCGGGATTGCCACCACGTGCCGAAAAAAGCCGCCCCGACGATCATCGCGCCGCCTCCGAACACGGCATCCGGCGGACGCTCGCCCTGAAGAAGCCACGTCCACATTGGATTGAATACCGGTTCGACCAGGAGCAGTGTGGACGCTTCCAGCCCGGGCACGTGCCGGATCGAGCGGGTAAGAAAAACATAGGCGAGCGCCACCTGAAAGATACCCAGATAGAGCAGCACGGCGGTATCGGAGAGAGATGCGCGCTCCACCGGGATGGCCATCGGCAGACACACCGCAAAAGCGATCAGATTCCCCACAATGACCGTCGCCGTGGCTGCGTTGCCGTGGGGATCACGCTTGCCGGTCCACCGGAGACCCGTGATCGTCCACGCCCACGCGAAGCCGGAAAGGATGCCCGCGAGGTTGCCTTTCGCCGGATCGGAACTCGCGGCAACCCCGCCCGACGCGTGCAGCAACAGGGTGGCGCCCCCGGCGATACCGGCGAAGACGACGAGATCGACCGCGCGGACTTTCTCCCGGAGCACCAGCGGTCCGAGCAGCAGCATGTAAAGTGGACCCGTCGATTGGAGAAAAATAGCGTTCGCCGAGGTGGTCAGCTTGTTCGCCACGACGAACGAAATCAGCGTGGCGGCGTAGGCCGCGCCGGCGGCGAATGTCCACCGGGTCCAGTTCCGGCGGGCATCGGGAATCAGCAGAAGCAGTACCATCGCCGCGATACCGGAACGAAACCCGGCTACCTGCCAGCTCGTCAGAGAGCAGGCTTTGATCGCGGCGCCGCCGGTGGAGAACAGAAAAGCGGCGAGAAAGAGGAGTAACCGGTTTTTTGCCGCATTCGGATCAGCCA
>DASZUZ010000611.1:0-2066 GCA_035547415.1 Bryobacteraceae bacterium
TACGCGGCGGATACGATCACTGCCGGCAAAAAGAAGGGCCTCATCGTCCTGGGACATATCCCCTCCGAGCAGGCCGGCATGCAATACTGCGCCAGTTGGCTCAAGACCTTCATCAGCGAAGTGCCCATCGAATTCATCCCCGCCCGCGAGCCCTTCTGGAGTCCCCATGCGCCGCCGTCTTCTGGCGCTTGAACTGTTTTTCGCGGGGCAGGCCCTGCTGTCCGCCCAGATTAACCAGTGCGCGCCGTGCCATCCGAAGATCGCGCGGACATACGCGAAAACCGGCATGGCGCGTTCTTTCTATCGCCCGTCCGAGCCGGAGACCGCCCGTTTCTATCACAAGCTCTCGGATACCTGGTACGCCATGGAACAGCGCGGCGGCGAATATATCCAGCGCCGCTGGCGTATCGGCTATGACGGCAAAGAGACCGAGGTTCTGGAATCGCGCGTCGATTACGTGATGGGTTCCGGCAATCACGTCCGGACCTTCCTGCACCGCAACGAGCGCGGCGCCCTGATAGAACTGCCGCTCGCCTGGTATGCCGAAAACGGTGGAACCTGGGCCATGAATCCCGGTCACGATCGCGAATATGCTCTGCCGCCGCGCCAGGTCGCGTATGAATGCATGTTCTGCCACAATGCGTATCCCCGGATTCCCGCCGGACACGACGAACCGGGCAGCGAACCCCTTTACTCCGGGGCGCTGCCGGAGGGCATCAATTGCCAGCGCTGCCACGGCTCCGGAGCGAATCACATCCGTGTTGCGCAGACGCCGGGCGCGAAAGTCGAGGAGATCCGCAAAGCGATTCTGAACCCCGCCCGGCTCAGCCGCGATCGCCAGATGGAGGTCTGCTATCAGTGCCATCTCGAAACCACCAGCCTGCAACTGCCCCACTCCATCCAGAAGTACGGACGTGGTCCCTTCTCGTACAACCCCGCCGAACCGCTGTCGAACTTTATCCTTTATTTCGATCACGCGCCAGGCAGTAAATACGACGATGATTTCGAAATCGCCCATTCCGCTTATCGGCTGCGCAAATCGAAGTGCTTCCGCGAAAGCGCAATGACCTGCACGACGTGCCACAATCCGCACGACATTTCCCGCGGCGAACAGGCGGCGCTGCATTACAACGCCGTCTGCAACCAGTGCCACGCGTCGCTTCCGCCCCCGCACGTCAAAGCGACCGACTGCGTGGGCTGCCACATGCCCAAGCGCCGCACCATGGACGTGGTTCACGCGGTCATGACCGATCACTATATCCAGCGCCGCCCGCCTTCGGGCGATCTGCTTGCGATGATCCCTGAACGGCATGAGGGCCAGTATCACGGGGAAGTGAGACCTTATTACCCGGCGAATCCCGATCCGCTTTACACCGCGGTGGCGCAGGTCACGCAGGAAAGCAATCTGAAGGACGGCCTGCCTCGCGTCGTGGCGGAAATCGCGAAAGAGAAGCCGGCGCGGCCGGAGTTCTACATCGAACTCGGCCAGGCATGGATCAACACGGGGAATCCGCGTAACGCCGTGCCCGCATTCGAGGAAGCGCTGCGGCGCGAACCCGCGTCGCCCGTCGCGCTGCTGAACCTCGCGGACGCCTTAGCGCAGTCCGGCCAGCAGCCGCGCGCTACCGAGGTTCTGAATCGTGCGGTAAAAATCGCGCCCAACGATCCGCTGCTCTGGTATCAGCTCGGGCTCGCGACTAATGACGCCGCGGCATTCGAAAAAGCCATCGCCGCCGACCCCGGCATGGCCGAAGCCCACAACATGCTCGGCACAGTGCGCGCGGCGGCGGGCGACCTCGACCGCGCCGAAGCCGCGTTCCGCAATGCCCTCCGTTTCCAGCCCGATCTGCCGGACGCCCAGGGCAATCTCGCCCATGTGCTCGCTGCCCGCGGCGATCTCCCGCAGGCCCGGTATTATTTCGAGCGCGCCGTTCGGCTCAAACCGGATGATGCGGGCATGCGCGTGAATTACGCGGTGACTCTGGCGGGCATGAATCGCTTCGAGGAAGCGCAGCAACAGGCTGAAGCGGCAGTCCACGCGAACCCGAAATCACCGGAAGCGCACA
>DASZUZ010000612.1:0-2282 GCA_035547415.1 Bryobacteraceae bacterium
CACGAAACGCAGTGAAGACGTGCGGGCGCGTATCGCGCTGCTTTCAGAAATTCCGGATGAGTGGCGGATCGCGGTCGAAAGCTGGGCGGCGCGCAATGAGCGGCACAAGCGCGGTGGCGCGCCCGACCGCAACACGGAATATCTGGTGTATCAGACCATGGTCGGCGCCTGGCCCATCACGCTGGAACGCCTGAGCGCGTACATGGTGAAAGCTTGCCGCGAGGCCAAAGAACAGACGAAATGGACGGAGCCCAACCCGGAATTCGAGGCCGCTCTGGCGGAATTTCTCGGCGCGATTCTGGAAGACGATGAATTCCTGCGCGATTTCGAGGCGTTTACGTCCGGGCTGATCCATGCCGGCCGCGTGAATTCCCTCTCGCAGACGCTCGTCCGCATGATGGCGCCGGGAGTACCCGACATCTACCAGGGGACCGAGATATGGGACCTCAGTCTGGTAGACCCGGATAACCGGCGTCCTGTCGATTACGAATTTCGGCGCAGACTCATTGGCGAGATGGAGGGCCTGAGCGCTGAAGAAATCATGGCGCGCATGGACGAAGGCATGCCGAAGCTGTGGGTCATCCGGCAGGCGTTGAAGTTACGGCGCGAGCAGGCGGCCTGCTTCGGCCCCGGCAGTCCGTATAGTCCGCTCTACGCGCGTGGCGCGCACGCCAATCGGGCCGTCTGCTTCCGCCGAGCCGACGATGTAATCGTCATCGCTCCGCGGTTCCAGTTCGGCGCGAAGGATGGATGGGCAGACACCGGCCTCGATCTTCCGGAGGGCGGCTGGTCGAATCTCCTGACCGGGGAAACCGTCACCGGCGGGTTCTTACCCTTGGGGAATCTGTTCCGGCGCTTCCCAGCGGCTCTGTTGTTGCGTGAAGGTTGGGCATGTGCGTGAACTCTTTCCGCGTCTGGGCGCCCAGGGCTGAGCGTGTGGTTCTACGCGCCGCGCGGGCGGACTGGCCAATGCACCGCGGGGACGGCGGATGGTGGAGTTCGGACATCGCCGCCACTCCCGGCATGGAATATCAATTTGTGGTGAATGGCGATCCGTTGCCGGATCCCCGCTCGCCTTTCCAGCCACACGGCGTTCATGGGCCTTCCTGCACCGTGGATCATTCGGCCTTCCGGTGGAGCGATTCAGGCTGGCGCGCTCCGCCGCTTTCGTCGGCGATCGTTTACGAACTGCACATCGGAACGTTCACGCCGGAAGGCACCTTTGACTCAGCGATTTCCCGCCTCGATCATCTGGTAACTCTCGGCATCACCCACATCGAGTTAATGCCCGTGGCGGAATTTTCCGGCAAGTGGGGCTGGGGCTATGACGGCGTCGACCTCTTCGCTCCTCACCACGCTTATGGCGGACCGGACGGGTTGAAGCGGCTCATCGACGCCTGCCACGCACGCGGCCTCGCGGTATTGCTGGACGTCATCTATAACCACCTGGGCCCATCCGGGAATTACCTCGATCGCTTCGGTCCCTATTTCACAAATCGCCACATCACTCCGTGGGGACCGGCCATGAATCTCGATGGCCCTGGTTGCGACGAAGTTCGCCGCTTCCTTTGCGATAACGCTTTGATGTGGCTGCGCGATTACCACTTCGACGGGCTGCGGCTCGATGCCATTCACGCGCTGCTCGATACATCGGCCCTGCACTTGCTGGAGCAGTTGCACATGGAGGTGGAGCAGCTGGAGTCTGAACTGGGCCGCAATCTGGTTCTGATTGCCGAAAGCGATCTGAACGACCCTCGAATCGTGCGGCGCCAGGAAGCGGGCGGCTATGGCATCCAGGCCCAGTGGAACGACGACTTCCATCATTGCCTCCACACGGTATTAACGGGTGAACAAAATGGCTATTACCTCGACTTCGGCCGCATCGAACAACTGGCATGCGCGCTGCAGCAGGCATTTGTTTACGTGGGTCAGGTTTCGCCATTCCGGGAACGCCCGCATGGCCGCAAGCCCGCCAACATCCCGGGGTGGAGATTCCTCGGCTATTTGCAGAACCACGATCAGATCGGCAACCGGGCGCTGGGTGACAGAAGCTCCCACCTGCTGAGCCGCGGCAAGCTGATGATCGGCGCCGCGCTGGTCATGACGGCTCCCTTTGTTCCCATGCTTTTCGAAGGCGAGGAGTGGGGTGCGTCAACGCCCTTCCTTTACTTCACGCAGCACGAAGAAGACTGGCTGGTGCACGCCGTTTCCGATGGCCGGCGCAAAGAGTTTGCCGCATTCGGCTGGGCGTTTGACGAAGTCCCCGATCCCCAGGAACACGA